>CALCNB010000001.1 GCA_937897785.1 uncultured Cellvibrionales bacterium
AAGCCAGTAAGGCTAAGACGGCTCGTACACCAACCAGCACAGAAAATATAGACCCCACCAAACAGCCCAAATTTGTTGATCGGCGTCGCAACCCCGATCGACGCTCTGAATCGCATCCTCCTTTACTTGATACGCGTAAAAAAGGTGATCGTCGTAAAACTTCGCGCTTAGATATTGAGGTTTAATCATCTTATTTATCGTTATCTCGTCTGATCTATTGCGACAAGTTTTTTCCTAAAAAAGGAGGGCCCTTAACGGTGTATGATTATGATCTATTAGTGATTGGCGCCGGCTCTGGTGGTGTACGGGCATCGCGAATGGCGGCAGCTACTGGCGCTAGAGTGGCAGTGGCTGAGGAGCGCTATCTAGGCGGTACTTGTGTTAATGTTGGCTGCGTGCCCAAAAAATTATTTTATTATGGCTCTCATTTCCATGAAGATTTTAGTGATGCTAAAGGTTATGGTTGGGATGTATCGGTTAATCATTTTGATTGGCCAACACTTCGCGAAAATAAAAATACTGAAATAGCCCGTTTAAACGGTATCTATCAGTCGATGTTAGAAAATGCTGGTGTCACTATTTACCCTCACCGTGCAGAGATTGTCGGGCCGCATAAGGTGTTGCTTGAAGGTAAGACGATAACGGCAGAAAAAATATTAATCGCTGCCGGTGGCCGACCTTATGTCCCAGAATTTTCTGGTGCCGAGTTGGCGTTATGTTCCGATGATATTTTCTATTTAGAGCAATTACCCAGTCGTGCATTAGTGGTTGGTGGTGGCTATATTGCCGTTGAGTTCGCCGGTATTTTTCAGGGACTTGGTGTTGATACTGAGCTGGCTTATCGAGGTACACAACTGCTCCGAACGTTTGATGAAGATTTAGGCTCTCGTTTAGCGTCAGAGCAAACCAATAAGGGCGTCACTGTTTCGCTTGAAATGGACGTTGAGACTATTGCTAAAAATGATCATCATGGATTAACCGTTTCATTCAAAAATGGACGTATCGAAGATTATGATTTGGTTCTGTTTGCCACCGGTCGCAAAGCCTATACTGCCAATCTTGGTCTAGAAAGTACTCGTGCAGAATTGCGCAGTAATGGCTCGATTATTGTCGATGATTATTTTCAAACCGCAGAACCTAGCATCTTTGCCTTAGGTGATATAATTGGTACGCCTGAATTGACGCCAGTCGCCTTAGCTCAGGCCATGGCATTTGTGGATAGTCAGTTTAAACAGCGCCCTCGAACTATTGATTATAGTTATATTCCGACTGCAGTTTTTTGTCAGCCGAATATTGCCACTGTCGGCTTAACCGAAGCTGAGGCGATTAATCAGTTCAATGAAATTAGTATCTATCGTTCGGAATTTAAAACGCTTAAAAACAGCTTAAGCCAAAATAATGAGCGAACTTTCATGAAGCTTATTGTTGATGTGGCCAGTGATAAAGTCGTCGGCATACACATGATGGGATCAGAGGCCGGTGAGATTATTCAAGGGCTTGCTGTGGCGCTGAAGGCGGGCGCCACTAAGGCTGTTTTTGATGCAACGATAGGTGTTCATCCGACCATAGCTGAGGAGTTTGTGACAATGCGTACGACCTCTTAAGGGACACTATTTAGCGCTTGGTCACTATTTTTTTATTTAGCGATAGATTGTTTTGTTGATTAATAAATGTGGCGTCTAATAATATGTGCGCGGTTTCGGTCAATAGGAAGTCGGTTCGCTCATCATTATCCTTATCCTCTAAATGCGTTAGTTCACTATCATTAACAATGCTGCCGTTGACGCTATCAGAATCACTATTTTTTTCCTCGGCATCTGAATCATTGGCTGCGTCAGGAAGAGCAGGTAAGCCCTTAGCTAAGCGATATCTGTTTTCTATTGCCTCTCTGGCATCAGAATCTTGTTTAATAAGATCTCGCCTTTTATCTTCATTTAATGAAAGTGTTTCTACCGTCTGATACTGCTTGTTTAACTGGATTTTTTCAATTAAATAGTTATAGTCTGGATCATTGGCTGTTCGCTGGCGATGCTTTTCTATCAACAATGGCTCTATACTATCGAAATCATTGTATTGCTTGTGTCTGACGGCTGGGACGGTGTCCCAACTAAGAGCGCGCTCTAAAGTGTTTTCACCAATTTCTTGGCCATCGTAAAGTGAGGGAAGTGTCACATCCGGAATTACACCTCGATGTTGGGTGCTATCACCTGAAATACGATAAAATTTAGCTTGGGTAAACTTAAGACTGCCATGGCTAAGCTCGGCAAATTGTTGTACCGTACCTTTGCCGAATGAATGGCTGCCAACAATGATTCCTCGTTGGTAATCTTGTATTGCCGCAGCGAAAATCTCAGACGCAGAGGCGCTAAGGCGATCTATCAGCACGGCTATTGGTTGTCGATAATAACTGGGGTTGGGGTAGTTAGCCTGCCGCTGAATTGAGCCATTAGCGGTGCGTATCTGAACCACTGGACCGCGCTCAACAAAAAGTCCTGTTAGTTGATTAACCTCTTGCAGGGACCCCCCGCCATTGCCTCGAAGGTCTATGATAATACCTTCAACTTGCTCATCTTTCAGCTCAGCAATTAACTTTTTAACATCACGTGTAGTACTTTTATAATTAGGATCGCCTCGGCGGGAACCTTCGAAGTCAATATAAAAAGTAGGTATAGAGATTACGCCAAGTTTTCGAAACTTGTCTTGATGTAGGATCTCTAGTACTGTTTTGCTTGCTGATTGCTCTTCTAGTTTAACGGTATTTCTAACGATGCTAATCTGTTTGGTAAGATTGGGGTTTGCTGAAGTTTCAGATAAAACACCTAATACAACGGTGCTGCCTTTTTCGCCACGGATCAAGTCTACAACCTCATCTAATCGCCAGCCAACAACATCGACTTCTGCTGCATTTTCACCTTGAGCGACAGAGACAATTTTATCATTAGGTTGTAACTCCCCTTGCTTTTCAGCAGGGCCAGCAGTCACGAGCCTTTCAACGGTAACGTATTCACCCTCACGCTTAAGCATGGCGCCAATACCTTCTAATGAAAGGCGCATATTAATATTAAAGTTCTCTGAGTTTCTTGGTGAAAAGTAATTAGTATGGGGGTCATACAGTTCGGCTAAAGCATTGATGTAGAGCTGAAAAACGTCTTCATTATTTAACTGTTTAAGGCGGTTAAGCTGATCGCTATACCGTGTTTTAAGTGTTGATATAATGTCGTCATGTGCTTTGTCGGCAAGTTTCAAGCTTAAAACGCTGTTTTTTAGTAATTGTCTATTTCTTTCAATTAGCATTACTTCATCCGTAGCCCACTGAACGTCCTCTGCATCGAGTGCGATACTTTCTTCGCGTGCGAAATTTAACGCAGCAACACGATCGTCAAGCTCGGTTAATAACCTGTTGAGATAAGTGGTTGCTTTGATTTGGTAAAGGTTAAACATGCTAAAGGCTGGCGTTAGATTTCCACGCCTTATGCCATCGTCAAGCTCATAGCGATATTGCTCAAAGCTAGCAATATCTTGTGCAGTGAAATACGCCTTTGCAGGGTCTAATTGATCGATATAATTATCAAGTAATTCTGATGACAAGGTATCATTGAATGTTTGGTGTTGGTAATGTTCTGCTTGCAGTTTAATTAGAATCTCTTCTGCTGTTCTAACTTGTCTTATACTGGCTTGTAACTTGCCTGGGGCTTGGTGGTTAATCTCAGCTTCCTTATCAAAGAAAGCAATACCGCTCATAGCAAAGAGCGTGGGACTACAGAAAGATAATAAGACAGTGACTGACAGATGAAAAAATAGATTATTAGGCATAGATTTTAGTCGAGATGATGGTATAGGAAATAGTGATGCAAGAATGGCTAGCACCTTCAATTTTTTTAATTATAGCGTATTTAATGGCTTTTATCCCTAAATCTATCGCGGTTTAAGTGACCAGTATTACCTGGTTTTAGATCTTATGATTACACTCACTTTTAAAGCTGATACAGTAACGCTCATGACTCATTCTACTAGGCCAGACATATGCGTTTTTTAGTTATTCTGTTCATCGCGATGCCAATTATTGAAATGTGGTTACTTATCGTTGTTGGTCAGCATTTGGGAGCCTCTCTGACCATAATAATGGTGGTATTCACTGCGGTTATCGGTCTTCATGGCCTGCGAAGTCAAGGCTTGTCGACGCTCAAGCGCTTGCAGGACAAGCTATCATCCCAACAGCTGCCTGCCAAAGAGATTGTTGAAGGCGTTATTCTAGCTATTGGCGGCGCGTTTTTGCTGACTCCAGGCTTTATTACTGACATATTGGGATTTTCTTGCTTGCTGCCGTTCACACGTAAACTTTGGCTTAAGTTGCTTTTTACTTGGTTTCAGTTTCGTTTATCGCCACTTCATCAGGCGCCATTTGAACCTTCTGGATTTGATCGGTCAGGTCCGTCGGTTTCAGGTGACACGATTGAGGGTGAGTACTCAAATAACCACGATGAGGTTAAATAATAACCACCTTTTAAGTGATCGCTTAAAATTCTTACGGGATTGAGTTTTTTTTCTTGTCAGCCCTTGAATTGTCTTGTTTTGCCCCCAATTCCTTATTGCACCAAGGATAGAATAGATATTTGACCATTTTATCCTCGCTCATCCGGTGGCGCTATTATTGCTCGATAAGGCATGAATAAATGGCTAACTTACTATTTTTGTGGCATTGATTTAAAACCATGGGTTTATGGGATGACTGTGCCAAAGTTAAATCAAGGTCAGCTTAAATCCATTCCGATTCCACTACCTCCACTTGCAGAACAAGAACGCATTGTCGCCAAGCTTGATAA
>CALCNB010000002.1 GCA_937897785.1 uncultured Cellvibrionales bacterium
CAGGCCATAGAAGCCATAAGATTGGTTTGAATGATCGTCTGTTGTTGGACCCAGAGCTCTTCGCCATCGGTGCTGTGACCGCTGGCGGCAGCATTGATAAAGGCAATATCGACCGGCTGCTTCGCAATCGTCTCAATCAACGTCATGGTAGAATCAATGTTTTGCAGATCAGCAATATAATAATTGACCTCTGCACCGTAGTGTTGGCACTGGCGAGCACAGTCCGTCAGTGCGGTTTCATTTCTGGCCACTAAGGAGAGCAGTACGCGCGGATGATTTTTTGCATAATGCTGAGCACAGTGTTTAGCCAGCGAAGCGCCTAAGCCTCGCGATGCACCGGTGACTAAAATATGCAAGCTGTGGTCAACCATCGATCGTTAGCCCATGAAAGGTTTTGCTTGTGAGTCGTTATGCTATGTTACACTAGGTGGCAATAAATATTACTGTAAAGCTTACATTAAAATACCTGCGATTATGAATCAAGCTCAAAAAGCCGTTTGTTTAAGTCGGGGCATCGCTAAGCAGTCGAATTGGCAGCGGCTTCTAGGCGTGTCTGAAGCCAGCTATTATGCCTGCTGGATGCGATTGGGTAAGCGCTCATTAAATGATGCCGATATGTTTGTCGATTGGGGTAACAAGCGGCAAGCGGCGGCCAGCAAGATGGCTCAGCGATACAATAAGCCACTGCTGCGTTTAGAAGATGGCTTTATTCGATCGATAGGGCTCGGCCAAGTCAACACTAAGGCCAAGCACCAGGCTTATTCCTTAGTCGTTGACGATGTCGGCATCTATTACGATGCTACCCGGCCGTCGCGCCTAGAAAATATTTTAGTCGATGGCCAGCTTGATCAGCTTCCATCCGCTAAACTTGCTACTCCTATAGTGCCGTTAGATCTCGATGATCCTCAATTATTGAATCGCGCAGATCAATGCATCAAAACAATTACTCAGCATGATTTATCTAAATACAATGACAGTGACCAGTGGAATCTTGGCATCAAAAACCATTACCGTGTACTGTTGGTCGATCAAGTGCGTAACGACTTGTCGATAGCCGGTGCGAACGCAAATTCAGATACGTTCAAAATAATGCTCGATGCGGCATTACAAGCTCACCCTGATGCGGAAATTATTATTAAGAGTCACCCCGCCTCAAGGTTGGCGAAGGGGGGACACTATGATCAAGCCATGATTGATCATATGGTGGCTGAACTACCTAGTTTCACTGGCAAAGTGCATTTATTGCTGAAAAACTGTAATCCGCTGGCACTTGTTAAGCAGGTCGATGAGATTTATGTGGTCAGTTCGCAACTAGGTTTTGAAGCGTTAATGCTTGAAAAAAAAGTGGTTTGCTTTGGCTTGCCCTTTTATGCAGGCTGGGGGCTAACTGAAGATCGGCAAACACTGGCGCGACGAAATAAGCAGCGAAGTCTTCAACAGCTATTTGCAGCGGCCTACCTTATTTATAGCCACTACTTTGATCCTTTAACCGACCAACCTTGTGAGCTAGAAGTGTTATTGGATTTTTTCATTCGTCAACGGCAACAGTTTGAGCGAAACCGTGGCATTAATCTCTGTTTGGGTTTCCCGCCATGGAAGCGCGGCTATTTGCGTCGATTTCTATTTAGCCCGTGGGGAGAAACACGATTTTTTAATCGGCGCCAGAGTTTGCTTAATTATCTTTCGAGGCCTTTAGATCAACAAGTATCAGGTCAATACAGGATTCTTTTTTGGGGTGATAGCGGAAGAGCTATTGATCTAACCGCTGAGCAAGAAAAAATAAAGGAGACGGTTCGTGTTGAGGATGGGTTTATTCGTTCGGTTGGCTTGGGCAAATATTATATTCCACCGATTTCTTTAGTCTTCGATAGCGCGGGTATTTATTATGATCCTTCTACTGAAAGCGAGCTTGAAAAAATTATCAGTGCTGGCGACTTTTCTGATGATGATCTGCATCTGGCCAGACGATTACAAGACAGGCTATTAAAGGCTGGCGTGACGAAATACAACATTGGTCAACAGTCATTGCCTAAGTCATTGTTAGAGACGAAAGAAGCCGGCAAAAAAATTATCTTTATTCCCGGTCAAGTCGAAGATGATGCCTCTATTTCTGCCGCCTGTGAAGAAGTGAAGGATGATTTCGCTTTAGTTAAAGCTGTTAAGGAAAGAGACTCAGAAGCGATCATCGTGTATAAACCCCATCCTGATGTTGTCAGTGGCCACAGCCCTGCCAGCGCTCGCCATGATGCGATTGTGGCGCTTGTTGATTATCGAGTGACCGAGGTCAATGTTAATGATTGTTTGGCAATTGCCGATGAAGTACATACCATGAGCTCCTTAACAGGCTTTGAGGCCTTATTGCGGGGTAAATTGGTCTTTACTTACGGTAAGCCGTTTTATGCTGGCTGGGGCTTGACCTCAGATAAATTTGTTATTGCGCGACGCAATCGAGAGGTGCCTCTTTTAGAGTTGATTGCTGCGGTGTTAATCATCTATCCTCGTTACATTGATTATCGCCAAGGGTTTTTTATCAATGCAGAACAAGCCCTAGAGCATATTATTTTGACGACAGATTCAGAGCAAGGTAGGGGCAGTAGTTCATCATTAAAAGTGGGAGAAATTCCTAGGCGACTGCGTAAGTTTAGCTATTTTATCAGCGGCTTATGCTACAGTTTGCGGCTTAAATGCTTGGATAGAGAAGTGCACTAATGCAAAGGAATATCCTTTTTTTACAGGGGCCCATAACACCCTTTTTTAAATTAATAGCCGATAACTTATCAGCGCAGGGTTGTGCCTGCTTTCGCATTAACCTCTGTTTTGGTGATTGGTTATTTTGGCGGGGAAGAGAATCTACCGAATTTAGAGGTAGTCAGCAGCAATGGCCGGCTTTTATTGAGCAGTATTTAGATCGACACCAGATCACTGATATTCTTTTGTTAGGCGAGCAGCGCTTTTATCACCAGCATGCTATTCGTTTAGCGAATGCGCGCGGTATTCAAGTCGTGACGACTGATTTTGGTTATTTGCGGCCTGACTGGATTACCTTTGAGCGCAATGGCATGTCGGCTAATTCAGACTTCCCACGCGACCCAGAAAAAATTATAGCCATGGCGGAAGGTCTGCCTGAACCTGATCTTCAGCAACAGTTTAAGGATTCTTTTGTACGCCAAGTTTTTTGGGATATGCAGTATCACTTACTATCGACTGTCTTACGCGTTTTGTATCCTGGTTATCGCAGCCATCAATTACATCATCCGATTTGGGTTTATTTAGGCACCGGTTTACGGTTACTAAAGTTGCGTTTATTTCGTCAGCGTAAGGCCACGCAAGTGATCGAAACATTTGTTCAGTCAAGTTCTCGTT
>CALCNB010000003.1 GCA_937897785.1 uncultured Cellvibrionales bacterium
ACAGTAGCACCAGTGCCGGTGCCATCATCAGACGATGTGCCGGCACCAGAGGCATCGTAGATGTCAACTGCAACTGAAACACCAGCCATTGTTGTAGCTATTCCAGCAGAGTAAAGGTTATCTGAAGCCAACTCTACACCACGAAATTGATATGAGTTTGAGTAACCGAAAGAAGCCGTTGTTTCTGCTTGCGCTACAACAGCTGTTGAAGCTAATGATGCGATTGCAATTGCTTTAAAAAGAGTTTTCATAGTTGTTGCCCCGTTTGTAAATCTAGTTTTAATTAATTAATTAAATATCCAAAGAATCGAAATGAATCGTTCTGGTGCTTAGATTAGGTAAACTCTGGGCTATCGACCAGTTAAAATCCCGTTAAAATTTACATTCATAAGGGTTTTACAATGATTTTGGGTGAACTATTAACAAACTAGTTCTTTTACTTGGGATATCGCTTATTTTTCAAACAAATATAAACTCGGTGTAAAAGTTAATGTATAAAAGCGCACAATCATTTTATATAACGCACTGTTATAGCTCAAAAAATAATCGAGAAAAGTAACTGTTTACAATTGAAAACCAGAATCGCGCATTTTCGCCATTTTATAGCGCAAGGTGCGGGGGCTCATGCCCAATTTTTCAGCGGCTAATTTCTTCGACCCTTGCGTGGCCTGTAACGCCTCGGCAATGAGTCGAAATTCATGCTGCTTCACATCATTGAACAAGTCTGAGGATGGATCCATGGATGAGTGGGTTGCTTGACCGGGTTCAGTGTCTGTGACATTAGCAGTTGAAAGATAATTTGTTGGTAGCGCTTGATCGGTTGTTTGATCTTTCGCTTGCAATGAGGCTGAAACAGATTGTAAACCCAGTAAAAAATCATTAGGGTAAAGAGTGTTGCCATTTTGCATAATTAATGCGCGCTGGATAGCATTGTCTAATTCGCGCACATTACCAGGCCAAGCATGTGCCTGAAGGGTCTGTTGGGCGGTTGCCGATAACTGCACGGCACTGCGGCCCATTTTTTGTGCATGCTGCCGTAAGATCGACTCTGCCAGCGGCAGAATATCATCGCGGCGTTCACGCAGCGGCGGCCAACCGAGCGGAAACACGCTGAGTCGATAAAACAGATCTTCTCGAAACTTGCCGTCGTTGACGTATTGTTGTAACTGCCGATTGGTGGTGGCAATAATACGCAAATCGAGATTGATTGATTTTCGACCGCCGACGCGTTCAACCTCGCGCTCTTGCAATACGCGTAACAACTTGGCCTGCAGGGAAAGATCCAATTCAGAGACTTCATCGAGTAATAAGGTCCCGCCATTGGCCTGCTCAAATTTTCCTGGCGCTGCTTGATGCGCACCCGTAAACGCGCCTTTTTCATGCCCAAATAAGGTCGCTTCGAGCATGGTATCGGGAATAGCTGCACAATTAATAGCCACAAAAGGACGATCATGTCGCGGTGACTGCTGATGGATATACCGCGCAACGACTTCTTTACCCGTGCCCGATTCACCCGAAATCAATACGGTGGAATCGGTCCCTGCAACCCGCTTAGCCATCTGAAACACCTCACGACTCACGCTAGAGGCAATCACTGGCCCTTCTTCATCTTGCTGAGTACCAATCGTGTACTTCGCGACTAAATTAATTAACGTGGCTGGCTCAAAAGGTTTGACCAAGTAGTCAACGGCACCCGATTGAATAGCGCTGACCGATCGATCAATGGTGGCAAAGGCAGTGATCAGTAACACCGGAATAAAGGGCCAGCGCTGCTTAATCGCTGCTAGCAGTTGATGGCCATCCATCGCCCCCATATTCACGTCAGAAATGACCATATCAACCGTTTGGTCGGCCAGTAAATCCAGCGCTTGCTCAGCCGATGCGGCGGCTAAGACGCTAAAATCAGCCAACTCTAAGGTATCAACAATAGCTTCTTGTAAGGCCAGGTCGTCTTCGACGACCAGCACGCGCATTGCAATAGGGGTTAACAACTGCGCCGTGCCGGCCTCATTTAGCGCCCGACCTTCACCTTGCTTACTCGGTTGTGTCTCGACCGCTTCACGCTCATTCATGCCAATCACCTGTTGATAATGAAAGGGCATTAATCGGTAAACGAATACTGGCCGTGGTGCCCTGTTGCTCTATTGAGCATAATTCAAATTCACCACAATGCGCTTTCGCAACCGCGCGCACCACGGCTAAACCCAAACCAGTGCCCTGTGATTTGGTCGAAATAAAGGCTTCTTCATCGGTCAAACGCTGGAGTAATGGTGGCGCTATACCCGCCCCTTGGTCAGTAACCGTCATCGTCAATAGACTATCCTTTAGCTGGCAGGCTAGCTGAACATTGGTCGCGAATGGGCTGGCCTGTAAGGCATTATTAATTAAGTTACTCAAAGCGCCGACAAGACTTTGTAAGTTACAGCGAAGAATCAACTCAGGACAATCGTTGTCGACTAATAACTGGGCTTGGTTAGCCTGTAAAGCCACATCGACCGCCGACTGTAATTCAGTCATTAACGTCGCCACCGAA
>CALCNB010000004.1 GCA_937897785.1 uncultured Cellvibrionales bacterium
TTGTCTGTTGCTCTCGGTGAAATGGTTTGATAAAAGTATTAACAGTGCCTATCAATGTCAACTTACATCCGCTGTCAGTGTATTGGTGGCAAGAAAAAAGTATCAATCATAAGATATTTGAGCAGGCCGGACAGCAAGTGATTATGCTTGAAGATAGCAGTCACCGAGCTGATATTGAGCGTGACTACCGCGCGTATATCAATGGCGACTTAGCCCTCAATTTAGAGAAAAAAGACCGACCTTCATCGTTGGATTCAATTTTTCAAGTGCTCAGTCACTCGCCTTACACATTGCTATTAATTATTTTAAGTTGTATTGGTTTTTTATTGGTTGAGTTTCAGCTTAACTACTGGGTGGACTTATTTCGTATTCAACTAATTGACAATAGCCAGTTAAGTCGAGCTCTAAATTTATCTGATCGCATTTCACCTGCTGAATTTCTTGATCACGGTCAATATTGGCGATTAGTTACACCTATCTTCTTGCATTTTGGCTGGGTTCATTTAGTTTTTAATATGCTGTGGCTGTGGGAGTTAGGTCGCCGTTTAGAGCGGCAGTTTGGTGCAGTGCATCTGTTGAGTGTGGTATTTTTTATTGCCGTATTATCGAACCTCTATCAGGCAGCAAGCACACCTTATGCATTTTTTGGGGGTATGTCCGGGGTTATTTATGGTCTATTAGGTTATTGCGGCGTATTTAATCTTATCAATCCCCACAAGGCTTTTGTCCTGCCGCCCAGCGTCTATATTTTGATGTTGTTATCTTTAGTTATTGGTTGGCTGGGTTTGTTTGAGTTTTTAGCCAGAATGGCGAATACAGCCCATTTAAGTGGTTTACTTTGGGGGTGTTTTATCGCAGTCCCCAGCGCCTTGTTAAGCCGATTTTTGGATAAAAAAGCAGAGGCAGCTTGATAGTCATGCATGGGTTCAATAAGGCATTTATATGAGCGAATTTATTGAAAAAAGTCAGCAGTTATCTCCCGATATCATCGAGCGCTTTAGATTAGCCTTGGCGCAAGGTAAGTGGCCAGACGGACAAGCAGTGACCGACAGCCAAAAGGAGATTCTGACCCAAGCGATTATTGTTTATGACGCGACCCATAAGGCCGATGGCCAGCGGATTGGTGAATTGGAAGGCGAGTGTGCGAGTAAAAGCACAGAATCAAATAGTGCTAAGAAAAGTGACGGGAAGCAAGACGATAAAGAATCACTGATCAAATGGCAGTAACAGCTATTCTAAACAGCATTTTAGGTGGGCGATGACAGATTATCAAGGCAGTTTAAGAAAGATGGCAGCTACACTGCCGGCTAATTCAGACGATGCTGTGCTGTACAGCATGGTGCTCGATGAGCAAGTGATTGGGCTTAACTCTTATTTAGGGCAAGATATTAGCTTAACTTACACGGGAGGCATACACTGCATTCACTGCCAACGAAAAACCAATAAAAGTTTTAGTCAGGGTTATTGTTATCCCTGCTTTAAATCATTGCCTCAGTGCGATCTTTGCATAATGAGTCCTGAAAAATGCCACTATCAAGCCGGTACTTGTCGTGATGAGCAATGGGCGGATGAATTTTGCATGCAAGACCATTATGTCTACCTGGCGAATTCGTCTGCTTTAAAAGTGGGTATTACTCGCGGTACACAAATACCGACGCGATGGATCGATCAAGGTGCGGTTCAGGCGCTGCCAATATTTCGTGTCAAGCAACGGCGTTATGCTGGATTGGTTGAAGTTTTGTTTAAACAGCATATGGCTGATAAAACCAATTGGCGGGCGATGCTAAAAGGTAATCCAGAATTACTTGATTTATCGGCTATTATCGCTAAAACGCTCCCTGAAGTGGCTGAAGGAATCTCTGCACTGCAATCGGAGTATGGCATTGATGCTGTGCAGTTTTGCGATCAAGCCGAAACGGTTGAAATTCAGTTTCCAGTGCTAGAGTTCCCCACTAAAGTGACC
>CALCNB010000005.1 GCA_937897785.1 uncultured Cellvibrionales bacterium
GGAAATCGTTTGTCCGGCATTGGCCTGCGATTCAATTGAAAATAAATCTAAACTCATTAGCGCATATTAGCAAAATAATGTCGGCAGGGCTAAGTCTTAGCGCAGGTCTTCAGACCGTGTCTTCTTGTGGACGAGATCGTTTGAAATTGGGCTCAATTGCTACAACCGGTAACTGACGAATACCTTCAGTCATTTTAGTATAATGACTGTAACCACCATCAGCATTAACTAAGGCAAACCCCTCTTTTCGAGACTCTCCGCTTAACACGGTAGCCTTAGCAAAAGACCATTGTCGATTAACGCAGATCCAACTACAGGCATGTGCTCTAATATTTAAACACCATACCGCATCTTTCGCTCTACCGCCGTGCGAGCCCACGACCAAATATCGATTTCCGTCTTTCACATAAGGCAAGACGACTGACTTTATTTGGCCGGTTTTCCAATGAATAGTTTTTAAAATTAAATGCGGACGATCGGCGTAACCCCCTGCCCGGGTAAACATCCGTCCCATGAAAGATACGTTAAACCAACGCATTAACCATCGGTCGACAGCCAAACCTTTGGGGTTGGCAAGCCGTGGAATCATCACCTGCCAAAAACGACTGGCTGTTACTGATTTGTCCTTACTGGGCATCGCATACCCCCTTATTATTTGAAGAAGTACTCGCTCATTGGCACAGAAAACATCGCATTCACGTCACAGAAACCAGGAATTTCTGCAATCATGGCCTGCACGACTTCAGCAGAACCAAAGTAGCGACTGTCATCGGTAAAATCTTCTAACTGTTTAAAATGTTCAGCCACAATAGCGCGATAGGGAGGCGCATTTGGGGTCAGTGGTCTTGCCACCGCGTCTCTCACATAAGACCATCGCAGGGGATGTAAATCAAACGATAAGCTTGAATGATCAACTTGCCAGTTATGATAAAAATCTTCATCACTGACAATAGCTGGCTTAGCGTTGGCACCAAATTGAGTGACACCTGGTCGTCGCTCACCGCCCTCCCAGACAGGGTCAAAGGCTTGCAATACCGACTCAGTCACCAAATACCCAGTTAACGGGCCCGCTAAACTGGCTAAATAGTTTTCAATCGGCGCACGATGGTCGAGACAATCATGCCAAAAAGAAACCACTGCCTGCACATCTTGCCAACAACCGATCAAGCGACCCGGCGCTTCAGCTTGAAAGTCTTCATTCATATCAGCAATATTAATGGTGATCTTAGAAGCGCCCCGCTCACGCAATTCAGCCACCGCTGTTGACAGTAATGTCTGGGCTAAATCATCCAGCGACACCTGCTCGCTAGGACCAATCATATAGACGAATTTTTCCATAACTAACCTCACTAAGTGGTGGTTTTATACCGCGCTAACATCGACAATTACGCCGTTCATATGCGACATACCCGAAAGTGGCTCGATCGATTCTGGCCCATCGGGAATAATAATATTCACATTCACACCTTGAGTCTGTTGAGCAACGGATAAACCCGCTGCATCTTGATGCCCCCAACCATGTGGAACAGCAACCGAGCCAAGTTTCATATCATCATCAATTTTAACCGGTAACATAATGCTTTTTTCAGCCCGACTGACTTTAGCGATTTTGCCATCTGCCAAGCCTCGACTAATAGCGTCATCTGAGTGGATGTATAAATAATTGGTATGTCTATCACCGGCAATAAATGCTTTAACATTATGAGCCCAGCTATTGTGCGTAAATCGCTCGCGTTTTTGAATTAACTTCAGCGCGCTTTTATGCTTAATTTCTTGCGCATAGACTTGCTCTAAACTTTTGGCTCTCGCCACTAAATCAGCGGGCGCCAATTCAACTTTACCTGATGGTGTATTCACCCGTTGACCTAAGTAATCGCCGGGCTTATTCGGCGATAATTTTCGACCGTTAGGAAATTTTCGCATCGCCTGAATACTGCCTAAATTCGCCGACCGAATCATGCCTCCCAAGAAAATTTTATCTAATTTCCAAAAAAAATTTAAGAACTTGATCTAA
>CALCNB010000006.1 GCA_937897785.1 uncultured Cellvibrionales bacterium
GCCCCGAGCCTACGCGAGTGGTGTAAGCCTTAGTAATGCCCAACACGTAATCTAAATACAGTGGCCCAACCCCACTGCCCGATGGCGCACCGCCGGCAGTGGTATTGGACGAGGTGACGTAGGGGTAAGTGCCGTGATCAATATCGAGCAGTGAGCCCTGCGCCCCTTCAAATAACACAGACTTACCGTCGCGGCGATAGGCGTGCAAGGTTTCGACCACGTCGTTCATCATCGGCGCTAAGGTAGGAACCATGGCCAGCGTATCGGCAATGGTTTTTTCTACATCGACCGGTTCTACTTGATAGTATTCGCGGAGGGTGAAATTGTGCAGGTCCATCACGGCCCGGACTTTTTCAGCAAATTGTTCGGGGTTACGTAAGTCGCCCAAGCGCAGTCCACGCCTAGCCACTTTGTCTTCATAGGCTGGCCCAATACCGCGACCGGTGGTGCCAATTTTCGCATTGCCGCGCTGGATTTCACGCGCTTGATCGAGCGCAATATGGTAAGGCAGTATCAATGGGCAAGAAGTGCTGAGTAATAATTTTTCAGCCACATTGACGCCCTGCTGTTCGAGACCGGCCATTTCTTTTAATAAGGCTTCGGGCGATAGCACCACCCCATTCCCAATTAAGCAGGTAACACCGTCGTGTAAAATACCGGAAGGAATTAAATGCAGCACCGTTTTCTTGCCGTTAATCACTAAGGTATGGCCGGCATTGTGACCCCCCTGAAACCGAACTACGGCATCGGCCTTGGCTGTAAGCAAGTCAACGATTTTTCCTTTGCCTTCATCTCCCCACTGGGTTCCCAAGACGACTATATTTTTATTCATACTTACTGATACCTACTACTGAAGAAAATTTATTAATCTATATCGGTGAATTAAAGTGTTTCGACCTGCCATTGGCCGTCTCGCTGCACCAACTGTCGACCGGCTGACTCAGCGCCTTGCTGACCATTAAAAATCACCACCTCACCGGCTTGGCGCAAGGCGCTAACCGCCTGCCAGAGGCTAGCATCATCAGCCGCATTATCGGTATTCGGTGCAGCGATAATATCAGCAGCCTGCGTCGCTAGGCCCTTACCGGCTCGCGACTGTAGAAAGGCTAACAGCGCTTTTAAGTCGGCATTAAAGCCGGTCGCTGAACGCGCGGCACCAAACACTTGGCCGATATTATCGTAGCGGCCACCATTGGCTAAGGCCAAGCCGTTGCCGTCGGCATAGGCAGCAAAGACAAGACCGGTATGGTATTCATAGCCGTGAATTTCAGCTAAGTCAAAATACAGGGCAACCTTAGGAAAACGCGCCGCTATGCATTCAGCGATCTGTGCCAGCTGATCAATTGCCGCATTCACTTGCGGGCCTAAAGCACCGAGCAAACTTTTTGCTTGAGCTAACACATCGACACCACCACAAAGCGCGGGCAACTGCTGTAAAATAATCATTAAGTCTTGATCGATCACCAAGTCGGCCAGCAGTAAGTTTAAGTCGGGCTGTGACTTGCGTTGAATCGCGGCAAATATAGCCGCCGTATCATCGCTGTCGAGATCGGGCATGGCCTCAGCCAAGGCCGCTTTAATCGCTTGATCAATCGCAACATGACCTAAGTCTAGGGTTAATTGGTCTAACAACCCAGACTCACTATTAGTAATAAAGCTGGCTTCAAGCACGGTTAAGGTTTCAAGCAGCAAGGACACCACTTCAACATCAGCCGCGATCGTTTGATCACCGTATAATTCGGCACCCACTTGAATCGGGCAGCGTGAAGCCATTAACGTTTTGGGCCGCGTGTGTAGCACACTGCCGGCATAACACAGTCGCCTCACACCTTGGGTGTTAAGACTGTGGGCGTCAATTCGGGCCGTCTGTGGAGTGATGTCGGCGCGCACCGCCATGGGCTTACCGCTCAGTTGATCGGTGAGCCGGAAACTTTGCACTTCAACATCTTGGCCAATGCCGATTAAGAGTGAATCGGTAAACTCAATTAATGGCGGTATGACCAGTTGATAACCCCAGACCTTAAAAAGATCGAGTACACTTCTGCGCGCTTGCTCAGCAATGGCCGCTCGCTCAGGCAATAACTCGTCCACCCCTTCAGGAAGCATCCAACGATCGGCACTGGTCATCTGGTCTACCTACTTTTAAGATTAATCATTACGACGCGAATCAACCCTAGCACCGATTCATTCATGGCAGCGGTTAATTCAACACTAATAATAACACGACTCCGGTCAACATACTGGCCAAACCCATCCCGCGAATTTGCCCGTCGCTCAGACTGTTTATAGTAACCAACACACGGCGCCATTGACTAGGCGCAATAAAAGGCAATATGCCCTCAATCACCAACACCAAACACAGTGCCAACCACAAATGATGAGTCATACACGATCCTATTCACAGTTCAGTGGGCCAAACAGACCCTTGGGACACAAAAAAGCCGGGTTGGCAATGGCCTTCCCGGCTAACGATTAAGATCTAAGGCAGCTTATTGCACATCGACCTTGTTTAGATAACGAAAGTAATCGCTGTCAGGATCGACTAATAACACATCACCTTTGTCTGAAAATGATGCCTCATAAGCTTTCAAGCGGCGAGAAAAGGCATAAAATTCAGGGTCTTGGTTATAGGCCTTGGCATAAATCTCAGCTGCTTTGGCATCACCATCACCGCGGGTGAATTCCGCTTGGCGATAGGCGTCGGCCTCAATCACCACTTTTTCACGATCGGCGTCAGCGCGAATCTTCTCCGCTAACTCTAAGCCCTCGGAGCGGTATTGCTGAGCCTCTTTTTCTCGATCAGCGCGCATCCGGTTATACACGTCGTTACTGACTTCTTGCGGAAAATCGATTCGCTTCACTCGGACATCGATCACTTCGATACCAAAATCGGTAATCGCCGCTTCGTGCAAGCGTTCGGTTAATGCCGCCATCATTTGATCACGCTCGCCGGCCACCACTTCATGCAAGGTACGTAAACCAATTTCATCGCGTAAGTCATTATTCACACGGTTAGCCAACAGTACTTTAGCCCGCTCTTCATCACCGTTAGTGGCCAAATAGTATTTTTCAACTTCCACCACTCGCCATTTCACAAACGAGTCAACTTCTAAACGCTTTTTCTCAACCGTATAGAAGCTTTCAGGCCGTGCATCGAGAGTAAGTAGACGGCGATCGACTTTACGAATCACGTCGGCAAACGGTATTTTTAAATGCAAACCAGGCTCAATATTGGCTTCAACCAACTCACCAAAGCGCAGCTTTACCGCTGTTTCAACCTCTAGCACGCGATAAAAAATACTCGTTGATAGCAGCAACAATAACGCTACAATTAATACAACTATAGGTAATCGATTAGACATTAGCGGGCCTCCGAGCGTCTAGCGCGAGATTGTTCTTGTCGTAGCCGGTCAATCACTTGGTTGGCAACCTGGCTAACGATATCGCTTTGGTTGCTGGCCGAGCCAACGGATGTCACTGCGCTGGATTGCGATACCATTTTATCCAGTGGTATATACATCATATTATTGCCGCCCTCGACATCGATCAGCACTTTAGAAACATTGCTCATCACCGTTTCGACGGAATTAAGGTAGAGTCGTTCACGGGTAACTTCTGGCGCCTTGCGGTATTCGTTATACAATTTAACAAAGCGCTGGGCTTCACCGTCGGCCTCTGCAACTAATCGCTCGCGATAACCAATTGCCTCTTGCATGATACGCTGTGCTTTACCGCGGGCCTCGGGCACGATGCCATTCGCATAGGTTTTCGCTTCATTGACATAACGATCTTTGTCTTCTTTGGCCGAGATCACATCATCAAAGGCTGACTTAACCGCTTTGGGCGGTTCGGCTTTTAAAATATTGACCAAGGTAATGTTAATGCCGGTGTCGTAGCTATCGAGATAGCTTTGTAACCGCACTTTGGTCTCTTCGGCCATGGCTTGACGACCCTGCGAGAGTACATCGCTGGACTTAGTACCACCCACGACATGACGAATGGCGCTGTCAGTGGCGTGATGCAAACTGGTAATAGGGTCACGCACCTGCAAGATAAACTTTTTCGGATCGGGAATGGTGTACTGCACCGAGATTGGTACTTCGACGATGTTTTCATCTTCGGTGAGCATTAAACCGCGCACCCGATAATCTTGCTCTTGCGTCACCAGCACCGAGAAGCGCTGATCGATAAACAAGGGATTCCAATGCAAGCCAGGACCCAC
>CALCNB010000007.1 GCA_937897785.1 uncultured Cellvibrionales bacterium
AAGGGCATCACCTGAGGCGTTTCCCAGCAACAATTCTCAGTACCTAGCCGGTGATAAATAATCGCATCAAGAAGTTCGCGTAAATGAGCGGCAAGACGAGTATTAGGGGTAACAAAAAGAGAAGATTCTTCAAGCGCAACGGACAGAGCCGCTATACAATCTTCGCTTAATAGTGCATACAGTTGCGATTTATCAAGCATTGATTAATCTCAAAGAACTGAAGGTAATGCAAGAATAGAAATACGATAACAGATAACATGAAATCGAAATTACCATTGAGTAACCACATCGACATGAAAGAAACGGTCTTGATAGAAAAGAATCACTCCAGACTCCGTAATCGTATGTAATTTTAACCCACGAGCAATCATTTGCCCCTCTGTGAGTCGTCGATCATTAATAATAATGGTCCTTTGCTCAGCCACTTCACTGTATACATGAAAGGCAAAATCTAAAGTGGGCAACTGATTCTGAAAGCTAACAGGCTGTTCCCATAGCTCCTTAATTTGATGATTTGGCGGCAGTGAATCGTTAATTGAATAAGTAGGCATCAACTCATCCGCTGTTGCTGTTGATGCGGTTTCGATAACGGGCGTAAAAGTCTCTTTTTGATCGAGCGCATCTTCTGCTACGACTGATGCCGATACATCCTTGTTAGCAGCGTCATATTCAGATATATAATTCAACAACGGCGACCATAAATACCATCCAGTTAATACCAAAATAACCAGCGCAAAACAAAGTAACAGCCAACGCGAACGGTGAGTGTGGACAGAGGGCCTAGCAATATCCTGATCTTGTAAGGAATAAATATCAGTTTGCTGCGATTTCTTGCGATCCGCTTCTGATTTTTTTATAGCATCAAGTATGAAAGACAACGTAGGCTACCCCAGAAATATTATCGGCATGAAAAACGTTGAAGCGACAACATCGGCGTTAGTTCTTGATAAAATCTGCAAGACTTCCTGCCAAGCACCTTGTTGGAAAATTAAAATGACAACCAATATCAATATTGCAATTAGCAATAAAGGCAGCAATGCAGATAGGCGTTCAAGCGAAAAAATAGCCGGCAAACGCGACGTTGATTTTGACAGAAAAGAAGCACCTAAAACTTCTTTGCAGGCCTCTAATACAATAGGAAATTCGATGAGGGATTGACTCTCAGCATATGCACCTAGCATTGCTCGATCACAGATAACATTCACCAGTCGAGGCACACCTGCGCTTTCAGAATGAATGCATTTTAACGCAGACTTAGAAAATAAGTCTCCTCTGTAACCCGCAACATAAAGACGATGCTGAATATAAGCAATCGTTTCTGACTCACTTAAAGGCTTCAGGTGGAATCTTGCAGTGACTCGCTGGGCAAGCTGGCGCAGGCTTGTTTGTGCCAGTTTTTCATTCAACTCCGGCTGACCCAATAAAATTAACTGCAACAGTTTTTTTTCATTGGTTTCTAAGTTAGTTAGCAATCGTAACTGCTCTAAAACCTCATCAGCTAGATTCTGCGCCTCATCGATAATAAGTATAGTGTTTCTGCCAGAGGCATATGCATTTAATAAAAATTGATTCAGCGCGTCGACGAGGTCTTTAATCGATGCATTATCCGGATAGACTATACTCAGGTCATCGCAAATCGACTGCAGTAATTCGTCAACCGATAAACGAGGATTAACAATAAAAGCCACATCGGTATTGTCAGGCAAGCGATTTAAAAGCGACCGACAGATGGTCGTTTTACCAGTACCCACTTCCCCTGTTAGCAATATAAATCCGCCTTCATCGCCGACACCAAATAACAAATGCGCCAATGCTTCACGATGCTGCTCCGTCATATAAAGATAACGCGGATCAGGCGCGATTGAAAAAGGTTTCTCATGAAGACCAAAAAAATCTTGGTACATATAAACACCCAAAATATTATAGCTTAACCCTAACCTTGAATGGTTAAGCGCACACTGACATAACCTGAACTTGCCGCATCAAGTGAAATATCAACAGCAACAATCCCTTTATCAGACTCAAGCACACCAAGCCAGCTAACCAAGGCATTGAATTCAACTTGATCGAGGCGCAGACGAACTTTATCGTCACCTACAGGTTCAAACCGATTAAAAGTAATATCAAACTGCTTTGCGGTTGCCGACGCGATACTCAACAAAGAGCCTTCTCTAACGGCAGGCTTAATTGCTAGCATTTCTTTGACGATAGGTTGCTGCTCTAGCATCCATGCATGATTTTCGATTTGCTGCTGATAATTTTTTTCAGCCGTAAATAGATGTTTTAGCGCCGGTGAAAGGAATACAGAAGTGATGAAGTAAAGAGACATCAACAAAGTTAAGATATTAACAGCTAGGCGATCTCTCGCGCTTAAGCGCAGGTATGCTTGCAGCATTTGCTGAAACTGTCTATTACCCCGCACTCGTAACATTAGCTGCTCAAGCTCGGATTCAAGGCGTTGTTTTAACTCATTCATAACTCTACTCGTTGATGACAATTTCAAGCAAAACTGCTATTAAGTTTGGCTAATCTGTATTCTTCCATTAATCATGCCCTGACTTTGATTAGCCGATAAGATATCAACCTTTAAACCCTGTTCGACCATTTTTTGCTTGTAGGCCTCTATTACATCAATATTTTCTGCACGAATATCAATAACCACTTGCCCTCGCTGAGCATCGTAGCGCAACTGTGAAATAACAGAGCTACTACTCATATCAAGACTCGACATAGCCTCAGAAGCGGCGTCTAATAAAGGCAAGAATTCAGACGTTGTGCGGCCTACGACTTGCCCTCTTAGCTGTCTGCGTAGCTGTTTAACCGGATCTATCACCCGCCGTTGCTGCGGGAATAGCGCTTTATAAATACTGACAGAGTCAGCGTAGTATTGATCTGCCTGATAGTTTAAATAACTGCCGCCGCCTAAAGTAACTAACATAAAAAGCCCAAGCACCACTGATAAGATAAAGCTGGTTTTCTTAATAATACGTCGACTGCCTGCACTAGCGCTTTTAGGCCTAAAATCACCTTGCAATAAATTTAGGCTTTGATCGAATGATCGAACCGCATTGATTGCTAGTAGCTCAGACATTGACTCGGTATAGTGAATTTCTTTGTAATCAAGTTGGGCGCTATCCAAAGTGGATTTAAGCCTAGGCAACAACTGATCTGACAGCGCGGTGACTACAGGCATCTCTGATTCAATTGACTCTTTCGCCACTGGACGATCTACCATGCCATTAAGCTCACCCTCAGAATCGGAATTA
>CALCNB010000008.1 GCA_937897785.1 uncultured Cellvibrionales bacterium
GTGTAGTGCAGCATAGGGGGCCGTCTTCAACTTTGGCTAGTGGGGGCATGAGTGGTTATTTGACCGAGGCGACGGTTATTGATATTGCCGAGCAAGTCGGTTTCGTTTTAGAAGCACGATCTGATATTAATGCTAATACCAATGACACGGCTGATCATCCGCAGGGTGTTTGGACTTTGCCGCCAACGTTGCGGCAAAAAGAGCTTGATAAAGCAAAGTACCTAGCCATTGGCGAAAGTGATAGGATGACTTTACGATTTAAGAAAATAGCCCCTTAATTCATTCGTCTAATAAAACAAAAACACCGTCAAAGTAAGCCGCCGTCTCATTATGATGGCCACTCATAATCTGGCTGGTAAGTGATAATGAGGTTTTACCGGTTTTTTCATAGTGGGCAAAAAAACCGTCCCATTGTCGTTCTACAGGTATATTGCAGGTAGCGCGAATAATGGTTTCGTCGCAGGGGTGCCGATAGCGAATTTGTCCATCACGGGTCACTATGTTTGGTTTGGCTATTTTTTCACTGCACTTTAAAAACATCGTTCCCCAGCAAGCCACTAATGCAATATTGTAAAGGCAACCACCGAAGGCTTTGCCGCGGTCATTTTGGTTCATGTGAAGCGGGGCGCTAATAATCAACTGCGTATCTGTATAACTTTCAACTTCAATTTTAGCTGCACTGATAGCCGGTAGGTGGTCAGTAATAAACTCATCTAAAAGATTGTTAGCCATGATTATGCCTTATGTTTGGGTTAGTCGTACTATTAGCATCTACACAGTGTTGATCGCAGTGAGGATTATTGTCAACTGAGGCCAGCTGTCAAGTTTCTGCGTACTTTTTTTGTTTTATCGCTATCAATAATTTAGCAACTTACCTTGACATTTAGTATGCATCAATTATCAGTTTTTTTTGCAGCCTATAAAGCTATAATATCGTTTTTCTTATTGCGATTGAATCTTATCTTTTTTTGATTTAATTATTTGATTTTTTTATGTCTAAACTTATTACGGAAGTTTCATCACTCTCAAGATTGGCCTTGCCGGTTGCTTTATCTCAGTTGGCAATTATTGGGATGGGGACAACGGATGTTGTGTTAGTGGGGCGAGCAAGCACTGGCGAATTAGCTGCGCTGAGCTTGGGTAATAATATCTGGAATATAGTGATCTTGTTTTTCTTTGGTATTGGTTCCATTACTCAGGCTTTAGTTGGACGTTTTTATGGTGCTAATGATATCGATGGTCTTCGCAGTCAACTTCATCAGTCAATATGGCTGACGCTGGTCTTAGGTGTGATGGGTGTACTGTCGATCCTTTTGGCGGCAACGCTTTTAATGAATGC
>CALCNB010000009.1 GCA_937897785.1 uncultured Cellvibrionales bacterium
AAACATCATTTAACCACCATGCAGGCAAAGATTGTAAAATAATTATTACTTATCATAATTCTTTCTGCCTATCTAATAGTGGAAAAAGAGATTATTTTTTAACCTAACAAACTCTAAATATGAATTATTTTTTTCTTACTATATATTATAGTCTTATAAATAAAATACCAAACTCTAGCTTTCCCGGGGGAAAGACCCTTAATAAAATTCGAATTTTTTTTGTAAAAAAAATAATTCATATTGGTGTTAATTGTACATTTCAAAAAAACATTTATTTCGGAAATGGCAACAATGTTTCGATTGGTGACAATTGTCAAATAAACGATAATGTCCGTTTAGATAATGTAAAAATTGGTGACAATGTGATGGTTGCTAGAGACGCTGTTTTTTTAGGTAAATCTCACAATTATAAGGATATAAACACACCAATGAATGAGCAAGGTTTGGTTGAATCTAGACAAACAACTGTACATAACAACTCATGGATAGGCATAAGAGTAATTATAATGCCAGGCATTGAAATAAAAAGTGGGTCAGTAATTTCTGCGGGATCTGTTCTCACAAAAAGTACTACAAAAAATGGTGTATACGCAGGCGTTCCCGCTAAATTAATTAGAATAAGAAAATAATCCTCAAGAATAATGCTCAAAAAAAAATATTTATTCTTCTTAGTTCATCCATCGAAATATCATGTTTTTAAAAACACAATCAATATACTTAAATCAAAAGGTCACACTTGTGAAATATTAATTACAAGCAAAGATGTATTAGAACAGCTGATAAATAATGAAGGATGGAACTATACTAATATTTTCCCTGAAGGTAGAAAAATTAAAGGTATTCCAACTAAATTAGCAGCAATCTATAATGCTTTTCGAACAGTAATTAGACTTAATAAATTTATTGGAAATAAAAAATATGATTTATTTATTACTGATGACTTATTAGTTATTAATGCGTGGTTTTCAAAAACGCCTTGCCTACTCCTTCAAGATGATGATATTACTGTTGTGCCAGAAACACAATTATTATTTTTCTTTTCCACTAGAATATTGTCTCCAACAGTTTCAAATATGGGGAAATTTAACTTTAAGAAAATTCCATTTCTTGGCTATAAAGAACTTGGTGGATTTCATCCAAAAAGATTTATTCCTAAATATAGTATTGTTGAAAGATTTAACAAGACTAAGAAACCTTACTACATTATTCGTTTAGTGTCATTAAAATCAACACATGATGTTGGTAAAAGTGGAATTTCAAATAAAGATTTGAAAATTATTATTAATAATCTTCAGAGCAAGGGTGGTCATGTTTTTATTACATCTGAAAGAAAATTACCACAAGAATTTGAACAATATCGAATTGAAATTAAACCGAATGATATTTCACATGCAATTTATTTTGCTGAATTTCTAATTAGCGATAGCCAAACAATGTCAGCTGAAGCCGCTATATTAGGAACTCCCTACATAAGGTTTAATGATTTTGTAGGAAAAATAAGCTATCTAAATGAATTGGAGATGAAATATAAACTAGGTGTTGGTGTCAAAACTTGCCAGAAACAACTACTGTTTGACACCGTTGATTCCTTTCTTGGCAATGAAAATTTAAAAACCGAGTTTATACAAAAAAGAGATAAGATGTTAAGCGAAAAAATAGATTTAACAGCTTTTTTAGTTTGGCTTTTTGAGGATTATAAAAATAGAATTTTAGATTCAGCAACGCCGAGCTTTGAAAAAACGATGATAGAAATCGCTTTAAAACACAGTCATGGCCGTAAACGAGATGCCGCTATTCTGCTGGGCTGGGGACGAAATACGCTGACGCGTAAAATGCAAGAGCTAGATATGAGTCGCTCGCGATCATCAACCTAAGCATTGAATGTAGTGTAAGGCTATTGGTCAGGCGCGGATTGAATTATGCTGGTATACTATTTTTTTTCAGTTCCCAGCGACTATCTTTATGCCACTTAATGTTGTTTTATACGAGCCAGAAATAGCGCCTAATACCGGTAATATTATTAGACTCTGTGCGAATACTGGCTGCCGACTACATTTAATAGAACCACTAGGGTTTGCTTGGGACGACAAGCGCTTACGGCGAGCGGGCTTAGATTACCAAGAGTGGGCCGACGTTAAACAGTGGCCCTGTTTCGAAAATTTTTATCAACACCTTAGTGGACCAACAAGACTATTTGCCTTTACGACTAAAGGCAATAAGGGCCACCATCAAAATACGTTTCAAGCTAATGATAGTTTACTGTTCGGGCCTGAAACCCGCGGATTGCCGGACTCGATTTTGGACAGCTTACAGCAGCAACAAAAATTACGCTTGCCAATGGTGGCCGGAAGTCGTAGCTTAAACCTGTCAAACAGTGTTGCGGTTGCAGTTTATGAGGCCTGGCGACAACTGGATTTTGCAGGCAGTTTATAAATAGTCATTGTCATCATGGCCGACAAACTATCGAGAATAATATTCCGTCAAGCGTTAACCAGCAGGTAGCAATTTTTATTTGACCAGATTAATAACAGCATCGTAAGCCGGTTTCTTTTCAAACTTACGATCAATTAGCAACGGGTAATCTGTGCGGCCTAGCATCGGTCGATAATCACGCCAGCTATTACCGTCCCAAACACCCCAAAAAGTGACCCTTTCGATATTATCACTGTATTGAAGGAATAAAGAGAATACATCGCTGTAGCGCTTCGCCTGCTCAGCTAATATTTTTTGTGGAACACCATCAGGATAAGGATTTAACTTCTTGGCCAACTTGAAGCGCTGTTCCACACTGGCGCTACGATGCTTCCACGCATTGGGTAACACGCTCACATCAAGCTCAGTAATATGAAGTGGGATATTGGCCTGCTTTGTCTTTCTCAACACCCGCTCAATAGCGGCTAGTGAGGGCTCTGTTAAAAACAAATGACCCTGGTAACCCAAACCCGCAATCGGCACACCACGAGATTTTAAATCAGCAATCATCGCTAATGAAAAATCCAGTTTTACTTCCGTATCTAAGTTGTAATCGTTGTAAAGTAATTTAGCGGATGGGTCGGCCTCATGTGCTGTTCGATAGGCAATCTCTATATATTCAGGCCCAATAATCTCTAACCAAGGAGTCGATTTATAACTCGCTGTTTGATTCCTTTTACCTTGGCTGCGATCGACGGTCACAGCCTCATTGACCACATCCCAATAATCGATCCGCCCCCGATAACGACTAACGACGGTTCGAATATGCGTTTTTAATCGTTCGATTAATACCTCTCGACTGACCTGGCCACCTTTATCATCGAGAAAAAACCAAGCGGGGGTCTGATTTTTCCATACTAAGGTATGACCCACAACAACAAGATTATTCGCTTCAGCGAAGTCGATCATCTCATCGCTTTCAGCAAAGGTAAAGACGCCCTCTTTCGGCTGAACAAACATAGGTTTCATACAGTTTTCAGGCGTAATAGCATTGAACTCTGTCGCAGTGATCTCTTTTTCTTTAGCAACATGGCGGTTGCGTGAGTCATTGCCAAGCTTATAGCCATGCCATATCGTACCCATTAAAAAGTGATCTTTAAAAGCCCCTTGTAATGTCTCTGCGTTAACAAAAATAGGCAATATAAAACTGCAGATAGCAATGGCATTTGTCATTAACTTCATGTTCAATAACTCAACCTCTAGTGAAATACTAATTCAGCGACTGGCCACTCTGATCAGCGCTGGCTTGCGACTGTCTGAAAATAGCATCGAAATCGATCGGCGCAATTGACAGCGGCGGAAATCCACCCTTTACGACTATAGAATCAACTGCTTCTCTGGCGTAGGGGAACAAAAAATTAGGGCAAACCGCACCTAATACATGAGCCATTTGCTCTTCAGGAAAACCATTGATAGCGAAGATACCCGCCTGTTGTAATTCGACGATATAAGCGGTGTCCTCTTCTACTTTAGCGGTGATCGTCAAGGTCAACACGATTTCATGGACACCCTCCGCAATCGAATTACCCCGCGTGTTCACATCCATTTTCACTTTTGGTTGAAAAGCTTGGGTGAAAACTTTAACCCCCATAGGCGTTTCAAATGATAGGTCCTTAATAAAAGTTCTTTGGATAGCAAACTGTGGGCCAGATGGCTGTTCTGTTGCTGCGTTATTCTCTTCCATAATCACCTCTTAATTTCTATAGTGAGACTTGCCTAAACGTATTGAGCACTGCGCTCAAGCAACCGCTTAAGTAGTCATTATTTAAACCTGCTAATGATCAAGCATAGCATCTAAGCGGCCACTTCGATCGTATGCCACTAAGTCAGTATAGCCGCCAACATGAGAACCGCTAATCCAGATTTGTGGTACGGTATGTTGGCCACTCAACCGCTCCATCTCCGCCCGCAAACTAGGGTTATTATCAACTTTTATCTCATCAAAAGGCAGCTCTTTACTGCTTAACAGCTGTTTTGCCGCTGTACAATAAGGGCAAATTTGAGTGGTATATATCTGGATTTTCATGACGTCTTTAAGCTCTTACTGAACACCAAGAGTAACCGAGTGAATTATTGGATCAGCGGCATCTGCGATGCCCTCCACTCCATAATACCGCCACTCAAGCGATAAACAGTAGGGCCCGACTCACGCTGTAATCGCTTAGCTGCAAATGTCGATTGCTGGCCGAGCTTGCAAACAAAGACGATAGGCTTATCTTTGTATTGCTGAAATAGCCCATCTTTATCTGAATTGTATTGGCTTTGCCATTGATTAAAGGGTAAGTTGATCGCGTCAACAATATGGCCAGCATCAAACTCTGCTTTATCCCGTAAATCGATAATAATCGCGTCTTCTCGATTAACGACGTTGGTCAACGCCTGACTGGTTAAACTGGGTCCTGCGCGACGGTTTTCTAACCAGGCTAAAGCAACGATAGCGGCTGAAAGGAGACTGACCAATAACCATTGCTCAGAAATAAAAATAAGAAACTTTTGCATAACGATTCATTTACACTTAAAGTGGATTACAACGGTCAATTATACACTGCAAAAGTCACTTAGCCACTACATACAGGCTAGCATTGAGTGAAATTTTTAGGCCATAGCTAAATTCACACGTAAACGGTCGATATTATCGTTTTTGTTATTCCTAGACCGAAGAAATGTCAAGGTTTAACCGCTATAACCGACGTGCTCGGCTTTGAATCGGTCAACGATATCCGGCAATAACAACAACCATGCGCCCATGATTATTCAAAAACTTATCAGATTTTACCCAATTGGCTTAATTGCCACATTACTATATGTGACTCTTTTGAGTCACAATGCCAACAGCCAGCCACTCAGTGAACGTGATCGCGCTAGTCAGCAAGCGGAGCTTGATCAACTGACTAGGCAGCTGAAGGAAGTCCAACTGGCGCTAAAAAAAGATATTAAAAAACGCAGCTTAGTTGAATCTCAATTAAGTAACACAGAACTTAAAATTGGCGCCTTAGCCGCTGAACTTCAAGTATTAAAAAAACAAGCTGTCGCAATGGCCGCTAAACTTGTCAAACTTCAACAACAGCAATTATTATTAGATCAAAAAACAAAAAAACAATACGCGCTGCTCGCTGCGCATATTAAACAAGCCTATTTACTCAATGAAAAAAATCAGCTGAAGATTTTACTCAATCAAACTAACCCTGAAGATTTTGATCGACAAATGAATTATCTTAAGTTTGTCAATCAAGCCAGACAGCAACAACTGCAAAATTATCGTGCGTTAGTTGAAAAAAATAATCAACTTGCAAAATCTATTTATCAAAATCAGCAGGCAATTGATCAAAACAAGGCGGTAATTATAGGACAGACAGACAGATTAAAACGTTTGCAGCTAGAAAGACAGCAACAGCTTTTAAAGCTACAGTCAGCGATCAAAAATAAGCAGTCTGCCGCCTTAGCGCTAGAGCGCGACAGTAAGGCAATGAAAAAACTATTATCAACTGTTGCAAAACTTACCAAGAAAAATCAACACGCGGAAAAGCAACACGCCGCCATTAAGCAAACTGCTGTTGGTAATCAGGGGTTTTCTCAGGCTAAAGGCTCTTTACCTTGGCCGCTGAAGGGTAAGCCTATCGCGTTCTTTGGCGATAAGCGCGCCGACTCGGGTATTGCATGGGAAGGCATAACGCTAGCCGCCAGTATGGGTGAACCCATTCAGGCTGTTTTCTCCGGCCGTGTTGTTTTTTCTGATTGGTTTCAAGGTCAGGGCTTACTGCTGATCATTGACCACGGACAAGGTTATTTAAGTTTATACAGTCACAATCAAAGCTTGCTTAAAAATACTGGCGCGATGGTTGTTGGTGGTGAGACCATTGCCACAGTTGGCAATAGCGGCGGCCAACTACAAAGCGGACTTTACTTCGAAATCCGTCATAACGGCGAACCGCAAAATCCTGAGCATTGGTGTATAACGCGGTAGAAACTACCATGGCCAATCTAAATGGCAAATAAGCTTAGAAAATTAGCAAATACCGTCGTTACTGGTTATTATATTCACGACAATTCGCACGATATATAAACTGAAAATTAGACCGACCAAAAAGGAAAAAATTGTGCCTAACGCTCATTTAATTCATGCTTCATTATATTGCTTGTTTATCGTGACGCTGTCGGCGCTAAGTACATTTGCTACCGCCAATGAAGTGGAGACCCCATCAGACAGCACCCATGCTGCGATGATGAACAGTGGTGATCAAGTAAAAGGGAAATTAGCACTTGATGATCTTCGTGTATTTGTGAAAGCCTTCAATCATATCCGCAGCGCTTATGTTGAAGAGGTTGACGATGCTACCTTACTAAGGAATGCCGTTAAGGGCATGATATCCGAGCTTGATCCTCATTCAAATTTTCTAGAACCCGACCATTTTAAAGATTTACAAGAAACCTCTACTGGTGAGTTTGGCGGGCTAGGACTAGAGGTGGGCATGGAAGATAACTTTATAAAAGTTATCTCGCCGATTGATGATACACCCGCTCAAAAAGCTGGTATCAAGACCGGCGACCTCATTATTAGTATTGATGACAAACCGATCAAAGGTCTTGATCTTGGCGAAGCAGTAAAAAAAATGCGCGGTCCAAAAGGCAGTGAAATCACCTTAAGTATTATTCGAAAAGGCGTACCACAACCTATCGAATTTACTTTGATACGAGATATTATTTCGGTGGTTTCTGTTCGCAGTGAAATCTTAAATGACAATTACCTTTATATTCGAATAGCACAATTCCAAGGTAATACGGGTATTGACCTAAAAAATTTGCTGGCTAATACGGAAAAAAAACAGGCCATTAAAGGCGCTGTTCTTGACTTGCGAAACAATCCTGGCGGCATCCTTCAAGCAGCTGTTGAGGTGACGGATGCTTTCATTGGGCAAGGATTAATTGTTTACACTGAAGGCCGCATTAAACATTCAGCCATGTCATACGACGCTAACAACGATCAAGCCAGTTATGATTATCCTTTAATAGTGCTGATCAACGGCGGTTCTGCGTCGGCCTCCGAGATTGTCGCTGGTGCTTTACAAGACCATCAACGAGCGTTAATTCTTGGCACTACCAGTTTTGGTAAAGGCTCGGTTCAAACGGTCATACCTCTTTCAGAAAAACACGGCATTAAACTGACCACTGCTCGCTATTTCACGCCAAACGGCCGCTCTATTCAGGCACAAGGCATTGAACCTGATATCGTGGTGGATCCAGCAACTATCACCAAAATCGATACGGGGAAAAAATATACTGAAGCAAGCTTACAGGGTCATTTAGCTAATGGTGAATTTGCAGACGATCAATTTAGTGCCGATGAATCAGACATTAATTCTACGGATCAAGCCCGATTAGCCAACGACAATCAGTTATATGAAGCCTTAAATATTTTAAAGGGATTGCATATTTTAAGCCTAGATGATTAGCTAACTTGGTCGACTCTATTAATTATATGTATCACTATTTAAAACGCATTGCCTGTCTATGTATTGTTGCCGGCTGTTTGCCGGCATTTAGCCAGCCGTCGTCATCTCTAGTTATTATCATAGACGACTTGGGCAACAACTTAAGTCTAGGTCAGCGGGCAATTAATCTCCCTGGCGCTTTAACCTATGGGATTTTGCCGTCAACACCTCAGGCACAAAATCTAGCTGCTGCGGTGTTAAACAGCGGCAATGATAAAGAAATAATTATTCATATGCCGATGGAGTCGGTTTACTCACAAGTTGATAAACCTGACGCCATAAGTGCCAATAAAAAACAATTCTCAGCGCCTAAAAAAACTCAAACTTTAGCTTCACATCAAACACAGGCAATGTTTGCAAAAAACCTGCATACAGCGTTGCAACAATTTCCGTCAGCGCGCGGGCTTAATAACCATCAAGGCAGTCACTTAACAGCACTCATTGATCAGATGAATTGGCTGATGGGAGAATTAAAAGAAACCGACTTATATTTTATCGACAGCAAAACAACAGGCAATAGTGTGGCAAAAAAAGCGGCGGCAACTCACGGTATCCCTTACCTTGTTAGAGATGTTTTTTTAGATCACGACCCAAGCCCTGAAGCGATTGATAGGCAGTATCGCCGCGCACTAAAAATAGCCGACAAAAAAGGCTACGCGGTTATCATCGCACACCCTAACCGAAGTACATTAGATTACTTAGAGCAACAAATACCATTATTGGCAGAAAAAAATATCGTCATTGTGAGTGGCAGTGAAGCAATTCGGCAACAACGCCGAGAGATCATCAGGCGGACAAAAGAAACCTTACTGTCTAAGGCCGAAAGACAGGCAGATCCTGGCCCGTTAGGTATTCACTAGCGCTAATTATAATCGCATTTCTATGCCGTGATCTGCCATGTATTGCTTAGCATCGCCAATGCTGTATTCGCCAAAGTGAAATATGCTGGCAGCTAATACCGCATCTGCATGGCCTTCAACAACACCGTCGACAAGGTGCTGTAAATTGCCGACTCCACCAGAAGCAATCACCGGCACATTGACGGCATCCGTTACCGCTCGCGTCAAACCTAAATCAAAGCCATTTTTTACGCCATCTTGATCCATGCTGGTCAGTAAAATTTCACCCGCGCCATAGTCTGTCATTTTTACCGCCCACTCAACCGCATCGATGCCGGTTGGTTTTCTTCCGCCATGAGTAAAAATCTCCCATCGCGCTGATTGCGTGTCAGTTGCCAGAGCCACCTGTTTTGCATCAATGGCCACGACAATGCACTGCGAACCAAACCTATTGGAAGCCTCTCTAACTAAGTCAGGGTTGTGTATGGCCGCGGTATTAATGCCAACCTTGTCCGCACCTGCATTCAACATGCGGCGAATATCTTGGCACTCTCGTATACCTCCACCAACCGTCAGCGGGATAAAAACTTCGCTCGCTATTTTTTCGACGGTTTTCACGGTGGTATCCCGTGCTTCATGACTGGCAGTAATATCTAAAAAAGTTATTTCATCCGCGCCTTGCTCGTTATAACGGCGCGCAACTTCAACAGGATTTCCAGCATCGCGAATATCAACAAACTGAACGCCTTTAACAACGCGACCATTATCAACATCTAAACACGGTATAATTCGTTTCGCTAAGCCCATCAGCACATCTCTAAAAGGTTTTATTCAGCCTGATAATTATCACAGTAAGCTTGTGCTTGTTGCAGATCTAAGCTGCCTTCATAAATTGCACGACCAGTAATTGCGCCGCAGATACCTTGGCTTGCAACTGCACGCAAAGCAACAATATCATCTTGGTTAGTAATGCCGCCCGACGCAATGATCGGAATCGAAGAGGCCTGTGCCATTGCCACAGTAGCTTCAACATTAACGCCCTGCATCATGCCGTCACGGGCAATATCAGTATAAACAATACTCGACACACCGGCTTGCTCAAACCGCTTGGCCAACTCTGTGGCCTGTATATCTGAAACTTCTGCCCAGCCATCGGTCGCCACTCGTCCATTTTTAGCGTCGAGGCCAACAATAATATTGCCTTCATATTCGCGGCAAGCTAAGTCGACAAACTCGGGCTGTTTAACCGCTTGAGTACCAATAATTAAATAATTAACCCCCGCGGCCAGATAAACCTCAATAGTTTCGAGGGATCGAATACCGCCGCCAATTTGGATTGGCAAGTCAGGAAACTTTCTAGCGATCGCCTTCACCACGTCACCATTCACGGGTTGGCCATCGAAGGCCCCGTTTAAATCAACCAAATGCAAGCGCCTTGCACCTGCGTTAACCCATTGCTCTGCCATAGCAACGGGGTCGTCTGAGAATATCGTCGAGTCGTCCATTAAGCCCTGACGTAAGCGTACGCACTGGCCGTCTTTTAAATCGATTGCAGGAATCACTACCATTTTACTGATTTCCAATGTTACGAATGTTTTTGTCTTTTATTGATAGAAATATTAACTGGCGCCATCCCAATCAACAAAATTCTTCAATAACTGTAAGCCATCGTGATGACTTTTCTCAGGGTGAAACTGTACAGCACAAATATTATCACGAGCTAACATGGCGATAATATCAATGCCGTAATTGGCCTTTCCAACCGTATAAGCACAATCGTCAGCAGCCACAAAGTAACTATGAACAAAATAAAATCGCGCGCCACTTTCTATACGCTGCCAGAGCCGATGAGGCTGGGTTTGTTCGACCTGATTCCAACCCATGTGCGGCACTTTCAATGCTGGCTGAGCATTGCTTTGTGGTTTCGCATCGCTAAAGTGATCGCTGAAGAACTGCACCCGACTAGGCAGTAAGCCTAAACAATCAACTCCGCCATTTTCATCGGACCGAGCCATCATGCCTTGCATACCCACACAAATCCCTAATAAAGGTTTTGATTGTGCAACCTCGTGAATCACTTGATCTAAACCACGCGCACGCACCTCGGCCATACAATCACCAATCGCACCCACACCGGGATACACCACGTGTGAGGCGCTCTTAATTAGCTCGGGATCATCGCCCACCCAAACATGGCGTTCAGGAGCGATATGGCGGAGGGCTTTGGCTATGGAATGAAGATTACCCATGCCATAGTCAATCACCGCTATGTCCACGGCTGTCGTCATAAGGAATTCCTGTTGATCATCAATGCGATTATTGCGCTTACAAACTGCCTTTGGTTGACGGCATCACACCTGCCATGCGTGGATCTAGCTCAAGCGCCATGCGTAACGCTCTGCCGAATGCCTTAAAGACTGTCTCGACTTGGTGATGGCTGTTTTCACCGCGAAGACAATCAACATGCAAAGTCACATTGGCATGGTTGATAAAGCCTTGAAAGAATTCATGAAATAAATCAACATCAAAGCCGCCAACCGCTGATCGAGTAAACGGCACATTAAACTCTAAACCTGGTCGGCCAGATAGGTCGAGCACGACACGCGACAGGGCTTCATCAAGTGGTACGTAAGCATGGCCATAACGGCGAATACCTTTTTTATCACCAACCGCTTTTGTAAAGGCTTGACCCATGGTGATACCGAGGTCTTCCACCGTGTGGTGGTCGTCAATATGCAAGTCGCCTTTTGCCTTAATATCTAAGTCAATCAGGCCATGACGAGCAATTTGATCAAGCATGTGCTCAAGAAAGGGAATGCCTGTATCAAATACTGCTTCGCCTGTCCCATCGAGATTCAATGAAACCACAATTTGTGTTTCTAATGTATCTCGGGCTACCGTCGCCTTTCGCGCGGAAATTGGATTATTAGGCTGGCTCATATCGCTCTCAAAATAATTGAATAAAACACTTTTCCAATACTGATTATAATCAACTTAGGGAAAAGCCTACAGCCTGAAAACTCGGCAATTATGCCACCAAAAGCAGAAATTGATAGTCTATTAAGTAGTAGTTAGCGCACACTAACTCACTTACAGCTAGCCCTTAGCTTGATTGGCCACTGAATCCATCATGGCTTTTATCTCATCAGGGTCGCCTAAGTATTCGCTGCTGACAGGCTTCAAATTAGCATCCAATTGATAGACCAAGGGAACACCTGTGGGGATATTCAACTCCATAATATCGGTGTCGCTGATCGCTTCTAAGTACTTGACTAAGGCGCGCAGGCTGTTGCCGTGAGCGGCAATGATCACACGCTGTCCTGCCGCGATCGAGGGCCGAATAACATCATGCCAATACGGCAGCACGCGGTCGATAGTTAAGGCCAAACTTTCAGCCCGCGGCAAGATGTTTGGGTCTATGTCGGCATAACGACTGTCATTCCCAGGAAAATGCTCGCTGTCTAATTCAACTAAAGGCGGCGGCGTATCAAAGCTACGACGCCAAATTTTCACTTGCTCATCGCCATGCTGTTTGGCTGTTTCGGCTTTATTTAATCCCGTTAACGCCCCGTAATGACGCTCATTTAATCGCCAACTACGCTCTGTGGGCAGATACAAACGATCCATTTCATCAAGCATCAACCACAAAGTTCGCATCGCACGCTGCAGTACCGACGTATAGGCAATATCAAATTCAAATCCGCCTTGCTTTAATAATTGACCCGCGTACTTAGCTTGCTGAATGCCCGCCTCGGCCAAATCAATATCGTGCCAACCGGTGAATCGATTTTCTTGATTCCAAATGCTTTCACCGTGCCGAATAAGAACAAGTTGATGCATAGCTCACCCATGATTGTGTCGTTTATACTAAAAGCTCAAATTAAGATTATAGCCTAGATAAATAGCAATGACCGCTATGATTTAAGCTGATAAAATCAATATTCATACAATTTTATTTCAAAATTAGCACTTAGCTTGAAGATCACCGAAATCGTATCAACCAATTTTGAAATTTATTGCCTCATTAGTCGGGCAAAGAGATAAACTATCAATGATGAAAAAAGTGCCGCTAAAATGGCTAACGCTGCCGCTGCTTGCACTAGCTGCAGTAATAACAAGTCTATGGCTTTTCTTGCTGAGTCTCGATGCCAATAACTTCAAACCACAGATTGAATCGACTATTTACGATCGCTTTGGGATTCAATTATCCATTGATGGCCCGCTAAACTGGTCGATTAATTTTAACGGCTTACCCACCGCGGCTTTACAACTGAGCAATATCAATGCTTACCTTGCTGACAAACCGTTAGCCCAAAACGAGCCTTTGTTTGCCCATGTCAGCCATTTAGAGCTTGGCATTGCTTTGCAGCCGCTACTCAATGGAACACTGGCTGTTGATCGCCTCAAGGTCGACGGTGTTGATCTTAACTTGCAGGTTAATCACCAAGGGCAAAAAAATTGGTTGGCCATTAACGCCCACCATAATCAGCCACTTGCACATGAGCGATCAGTTGAGAATGCATCTATTAGTAAATCGTCAAATCACACGCTGATTGATTTTAGCTTAGACACTCTGCGCCTAAGCAACGTTAAGCTAGCTTACCAAAATGACCAACAACAAAACTTTCATCAAATACACATCAACGACTTAACAGCCAACGCGGTCAACTTAAACGGCCAAGCGTTTTTAACAGAGGCCACTATTACCTATCAGAAAAACCCGCAAGAGTTGTCGCCGATAGCGTTGAAATTTCGCAGTGATCTATCTCTGATGGGCTTACTGCAAGCCTCTCCCGACTATCCTCGCACGATGACCTTACGTGACCTCGAGATGACACTTGCCGCGAGCAACAATAAAACTCGAACTATTGCCTTGCAAGGCGACATTACTTATCGACTGAATGACCACGCTTTTGTGTTCGACAATTTCAGTCTTAAAACTAAGCACTCCACGATCAATTTACAAGTGAACGGAGTTCCCACACTAGGCCACGATCAGCTAACGCCAACTATCGATCTAACGGGAGATATTAACGTTAACAGTGAAAATATCGCGGCAGAGGCAACTAATATCGCCTATTGGATGGGCCAGCAATCACGATTTAATGTCGAGAATGAACCGCCTATTGCACTGTCACTCGAAGCCATCGTTAGCGGACAGCTAGATGCATTATCTCAGCGATTATCATTAGCGAACCTACAGGCTTCTTTAGACGACACAAGTATTAAAGGCACGATCAGTGCGCTGATCAAACCCAATCAAATCACCACCTTTTCTAGCCTGCTCGATATCGATCGTATCGATCTCAGTCGCTATTTGAAACCGTCAACCATTGAAAAAAACCTCGATCCAGAGCAACAACAAGCAGCGAAAAATTTTATTAATAAGGCGCTGCCGTTGACTGTTCTCGACCGCGCTAATCTGTTATTGACCACGCATATTGATGCGCTTATTTATGAGGGCATCACTGCGACCAAAATACGCTCTGGTATTGAAGTGACTAATGGCGACATAAGTATTTTTCAAGTGACCGCGGATGCTTTGCAATCGACGTTTGACCTTGATGCTAAGTTACTTCGTCATCAACCAAGCACGCCACAGTTGACCATTAACGCGAGTGCGACTGAGCTAGATATAGCGACACTATTGAAGACCTTTGACCGTTCAAGTAAACCATCTGCGGTACCTTTAATGACTGGCACGCTTAACCTTGCCAACAACTGGCAGATGACCGGTAGCTCTATCGGCGACTGGCAGGCAAGCTTAACTGGCAATAGCAAGGCTTCCATTCAAAATGGGCGTTTCTATGCTGATAATATTGAACACCGCATTTGCCAAGCGATTGCCGAGATTAGACAAACGAAACTGCGTCATGCATGGCCGTCTTTCACTGCACTCAAAGCGAGTGATTTAGCCATTGATTGGCATCGAGGCCATGGCAAAATTACTGATTTTACTGCCGACCTTGAAACCCTCAAGATCGCCGGCTCAGGTACGATTGATTTATCGACACTTCAATTTCTGCTGGATGTTAACGGTCAAGTCATTGGCACTTATCACACCTCGATTAATGATCATTTAAGCGACCCCGCTTGCGCAGTGAATGCGAAATATCAAACAATTCAATGGCCAGTGTCTTGCCAAGGTCGGTTAAACGATGCTGAAGCGGCAAGCTGTCATATCAATCGTCAACGATTAAGCGACCAATTAATTCAGTTAGCAAAACAACAAGCCAAAACACGTGTAGAAGATAAACTAAAGGACAAACTCGGTGGCGACTTAAAGCAGTTATTGAATAATCGACTAGAAGGCTTATTTCGCTAATGGCCAACCTCGATACGGTAGCGAGCAAACAGTTTTCTGATGCCTTGCTGAATTGGTTCGACCATCACGGGCGAAAAGATTTACCTTGGCAAAAAAATATTTCTGCCTACCGAGTGTGGGTCTCTGAAATCATGCTGCAACAAACACAGGTGAAAACAGTGATCCCCTATTTCGAAAAATTTATCGCTCGATTCCCCGACGTGACCTCTTTAGCCTCTGCTAAAGAAGATGATGTACTGCATTATTGGAGCGGCTTGGGCTACTATTCACGGGCAAGAAATTTACACAAGAGCGCAAAACAAATTTCTCAGCTATTTAACGCTGAGCTGCCCAACACCGTTGAAGCACTCATTAGCTTGCCCGGTATTGGTCGTTCAACCGCCGGTGCAATTGCCGCTATCGCTTTTCATCAACACAATGCGATTCTCGATGGCAACGTCAAGCGTGTCTTAGCTCGTTACTATGCGGTAGATGGCTGGCCCGGCAAATCGACAGTAGCTAATACTTTATGGGAGTTTGCCGAGGCATTGACTCCCAAACAGCGTGTGGCCGATTATACCCAAGCCATTATGGATCTAGGTGCTACGGTCTGCACCCGCAGTCGTCCATCTTGCCCAGAATGCCCAATGCAGCTTAATTGCCAAGCCTTTCAACAAGACAGGGTTGCTCACTACCCTGGCAAAAAACCCAAAAAAGTTATCCCGATTAAAACCACCGCCATGTATGTTGTCGTCAACCAGCAAGGTCATGTATTGCTGCAAAAAAGGCCGGCAATCGGCGTATGGGCTAGTTTATGGAGCTTGCCAGAAGACCCTCAACAACTGAGCGGTTTGGGTTTATGTCACACAGCAACTGAGCAAGGCGCAATGACAGTCGCACTCAATCAAGCAAAGCAATGGAC
>CALCNB010000010.1 GCA_937897785.1 uncultured Cellvibrionales bacterium
GATATTACTCAGGTAGAATTTTCTCAGTGTGCAAATACCGGACATACAAGAAATAGGGCTAAAGGGGCTCATTGTTATTTCTCAAGTCTGATCAGTAAAGAACAGGATTATTCTAATACATTGCCAAGCGCAAGTTTAGTTTTATCGCCTATGGAAAAGCTTCAGATCAGGTTTGGATATGCTGAAATATTGAGAAGGCCAAATTTTTCCCAAATCTCACCAGCAGTTAATTTTCCGTTAAATACCTCCTCCAGTGTCCGTGTGGGTGTGCCAGAATTGAAGCCAACAACAGCCGATCAATATGATCTTTCAGTTGAGTATTACTTTAAAAAGGGCAGTGTTCTTAGTATAGGTTACTATGAAAAGCATCTTGATGGCGTCATTGGCACCGAACAATTGGCAAGGGGTGAGGGTATCTGTAACCCCTATGCAAGCGTTTCTGATCCTGATCATGGGAAAAATTGGTTCAAATGTGAGATGGATGGCGAGAATGGATATATGGCGATACAGCAAAGCCCATTAAATCTCCCTGGTGGAAAAATCAGGGGGTTTGAGATTGCTTATCAACATAATTTAACCGGTCTACCCAGGCCATTTGATGGGTTGGGTATAATCGCCAATTATGCTTACCAAGATGGAAAAAGAGATCAAGAATTTCGTTTGCCTTTCTTTCTCAGAGGCAGAGAGGATGATAATGGCGATCCGGTATTTGAGGATTGCATGGCAAGATATGGTAGCAAGTGTGATGCAACCTTCCCTTTGAATTTCCTCAGATTATCTGAGAGCTCATATAACTTAACTATATTCTTTGAAAAGCCAAGATACCGCTGGAGTGGTCGATTGAGGTATACCTATCGAGATAGTTATTTGGTTTCAGAATCTGGCGATTTAGGTTTCGGCCAGCCGATCTATGCTGATGGGCGAGGGCAGTTAAATGGATCAATGTCGTATCGTATCGATGATGTTTTTAGTTTGACTTTTACAGGTACTAACTTGACTAAGGAAATTGGTTCGCAAAGAGTCTCTTTTTCAGATGGCCCAGTAGCGTTGCAAAAAGATGCTGATCGACGATTCGCGCTTGGTATTAGAGCGAAATTCTGATGGCCAAAGTAATAGTTAGTAGCCACATAAAACTGTTTTTTTTATTCTTGTTATGTGGTTTTTCTTCAATAAGCTTTGCCCAAACCGCTTATTATGTGAGTTCCTCACAAGGTGATGATCTCAATGACGGTCAGCATGCCGATCGCCCATGGGCCAGCCTCAAGCGCGTCACAAAACAGCAATTAAAACCCGGTGATACTGTGCAGTTTAAAGCGGGCGATAGCTTTGCTGGTCAGTTATTGATTGATGAGTCGGGCAAGGCTAATGCGCCTATTCACTTTACTGCTTATGGTGAAGGCGACGCGCCTATTATTGATGGCTCTGCAGGTTCTGGTGGCGATGAGCTGGCGGCTATACTGGTGGTTGATCAAGATCACATTGAAATTAGCCATTTAACTGTGCGCAATTTTCGCAAACAATCAAAAGCCGATATTGCCGATGTGAATGCCTATGGCATCTTAGTTAAGAATACCGGCAAGCGTGTGTTGTCTGGTTTTGAGTTGCATCATTTAACGGTTGAAGAGGTTTATCCGATTCGCGCAAGGCGTTCCTTTAACGAGACTTCGGTGACGGGCATACGGTTTGAAACCAATCCTGCTCGAGGCAAGCGCTCGGCGGTGAATACTCGCGATATTTATATCCATGATAATTTGATAAGACACACGGCACGCTTTGGTATTGCATTGCGGCATCGACCATCAAGAATTGATGGCGTTACAGCCACCCCTCTCGATTACGATGTGAATGTCCGTATTACGAATAATCGCTGTGAGGATACTGCGGGTAGTTGTGTGCTTATGAACGGTATTTGGCAAGGTTTATTAGAGGACAACACTTTCATTCGATCAGGGGCAATGGTTGAGCCTAAGCTGTCGGTTAATCGCGGCAGTGGCGCATGGTTTTTTCGTAGTCAGCATATTGTTGCACAGTATAATAGTGCGTATGGATCGCGTGGCCACAATGACTCGGCTGGCATCCATGTAGACTTTGCCAATGAAAATATTTTAGTGCAATACAATTTTAGCCATGACAATGAAGGTTACGGTACTGAGATATTGGGTAAAAATAAAAATATTATTTGGCGCTACAATATCAGTGTGGCTGATGGTACGCGAAAAATCAATGTACCTCGACCCGAGGGTGGCAAAAGTATATATCCTGGCAAGACTATTTTCGTGAGTGACTTTTCAGTCCCTAAGCGGATTCAGTCTCGTAAAGTCGCTATCTATAATAACACTTACCTTATTGCATCAGACTCAGATCCTTATATCGAATTTAACGCTGAGCAATTGCAAGTGTCCAATAATTTATTTGTGGTTGAGGAGGGCGGGCGCTTAGCTAAAAAACTCAATGTGGCTTGGGAGCAAGGCGAGGGGTTATCTATGCGTGGCAATGCTTTTGTAGGAAACGTGTCGCCCAATTTTATTCGTCTAGATCAACAGCCTAGAGTGGCTCAGCTTGCGTTTAACGGTGAGCTAAGTGATGCGAATAGTTATGCAGTTGCAAGCGATTGGTTTAAATCGACTGGCGTTGTGCAAGCCGTGCAACACCCGCCTTTTCCTGCCGCAGGCAAAGGTATTTTTAGTCATATCAGTGCTGTGCCTACGGTCGATTATTTTGGTAACCCCTTGTCGTCCGTGCCAAACTTAGTGGGCGCCGGCTATCAGCCTTTGACTCATGATTAGTGGCAAGTATCATCATTTATTTTACAGGCGGTCATGTTAGTGAATAGACTTCTTTTTATTTTCGCCACTGTTTTTTTGACAGTCAGCCAGTCGTTGGTGGCGGCGCCCAATTTCATTCTGGTGTTGACTGATGATCACGGTTGGAGCAGTTTTTCAGCACCAATGGATAAGAATCTTCCCAATGCGAAAAGTGATTACTACCAAACACCGAATATGGATGCGCTACTCAATAAAGGTATGCGCTTTACGAATGGTTATGCAGCTTCGCCCGTTTGCTCGCCGACGCGATACAGCATTCAGTTCGGCAAAACCCCAGCGCGACTTCACCGCACTCGCGTACAAGGTAAAAATCGGGCCGATCATAATCAAATAGCAATACCGCAAGTACTTAAAGCGATCGACCCACGCTATCGCGCAGTGCATATCGGCAAATGGCATATCGATGCTGACCCTGATCGATATGGCTACGATCAGCACGATGGCGTAACGAAAAATAGGGAAGGTGGCTTTGATAATAACCGTCAGCGCCAGTGGGATGGTTATGCCGAGGATGACCCTAAACGTGTTCACTCGCTCACTGCTCGAGCTATCGAATTTATGCGTGAATCAGTAGAGAAAGACCAACCGTTCTTTTTGCAACTTTCTCATTATGCGGTGCATTCTAATATTGTCTATAGTGAGGCCACCTACCAAAATGTTGGCAAGCGGGAAAAGGGCAAGTTGCACCGTAATCAAGCGTACGCCGCCATGATTGAAGATCTTGATCTCTCTATTGGTACCCTGTTAGCGGCTTATGAATCGCTGGGTCTGGCTGAAAATACCTACCTTATCTTCACTGCTGACAATGGCGGTATGCCCGTGTTACCGATGCAGTTAAATCTCGGTCGCCCCTACAAAAAAGGGCTGAACAGTCCATTATTACGCGGCAAGTGGGACTTAACCGAAGGGGGTATTCGTGTGCCCTTTGCCATACTTGGGCCGGGAATTGCCGCGAATAGTCAAACCGATACACCGGTGGTGAGCTATGATTTATTACCGACACTTGCCGATTTAGCGGGCTCGACACAGAATTTACCCAAGCAACTCGACGGTGGTAGCTTTCGACCACTATTGAATGATCCTAACGCGGACGTACAACGACCCTTTGACGGTTTGGTGTTTCATTTTCCTCATTATAACCGTGTCGGCATGAATGAACCGCATTCGGCTATACGGGTGGGCGATTATAAGCTCATTGACTTTCCTGCCTCAAACAGGCGTTTACTGTTTGATCTTAAAAATGATATTGGTGAATCAACTGACTTGTCGCAGGTAGAACCGATCCTTGCTAATAAGCTGGCAACGAAACTTCATGACTACTTGAATTCAGTCGGTGCTGAACAACCGCAAGGTAGTGGAAGTTGGAGTCGTGTTGGTGAAGACGGTAAAGCAAGAACTCATTTCTTTAAACGCTATCAAGCTGATTTTCAATAATATGTATAGGAATTACTTAATATGAAGAAGATTTTTTTAGCCGCTGTCCTATTCTCTTTCGCCACCATGACAATGGCTGCTCCTATAGCGGATTACAAGAATGCTCGCTTAAGTGCCGAAGCACGTGCTGACGATTTGCTGTCAAGAATGACCTTGACCGAGAAAGTGGGTCAAATGTGTCAATACGTGGGTATTGAACATATTAAAAAATCTGAAAAATATTTAACGCTGGAAGAGATGCGCGCGGGTGATGCGTACAGTGTCTATCCTAATCTTCATTCTTCAAAAATGCCTGATTTAATTCGGCGTGGTGAAATTGGTTCCTTTCTTCATGTCGTTGATCCGAAAGAAGCGAATCAGTTACAACAATATGCCAGTGAAAGTCGCTTGGGTATACCACTCATTATTGGTATCGATGCGATACACGGGAATGGTTTGGTGAATGGCAGTACGATTTATCCTTCACCGTTAACCATGGCCAGTAGTTGGAACCTGGATTTAGTCAGACAAGCCAA
>CALCNB010000011.1 GCA_937897785.1 uncultured Cellvibrionales bacterium
AGGTCTGTTGACAATGTTTTTAGTGCTGCGTGTGTTCCACTTTCATCACCATGACATCGCGGATGATGCGCATGACCTAAAGTGTGTCGAACGTTCAGAAGGTGCCTCGCACCACCATGGAACAGATAAAGGGGTCGCTCAATTCGCTGGTTGGCTCGGTATCGCACTCGGCTTAACAATACATACTATCATTGATGGTGTCGCGCTTGCTGCAAGCATGCAGGCCGACTTTTTACTGCTAGATAGTTCAGCGGGTGCGCTTTCTTTTGTGGGGCTGGGTGTTTTTATTGCGATTTTGCTTCATAAACCGCTCGATGCGTTGACGATATCTTCGATGATGAGTCGAGGCGAGCTTGGAAAAAATCAACAGCGTCTCGTGCTATTGAGTTTTGCGCTTATCTGTCCAATCAGTGCCTCATTAATGTTATGGGGCTTTGATTTTGTTGCCCATGCTAACGGTATATTCATTGGCTCAGCGCTGGCGTTTTCTGCGGGTGTATTTTTATGTATATCTCTAAGCGATCTCCTGCCAGAAGTTCACTTTCACAGCCATGATCGTTTAAGTATGACGCTAGCATTGTTACTGGGTATTGGCTTTTCATTGGTACTGATCAATTTCGAGCCCGATCACCGTCATACGTCCGTTGCCAATCAGGCTCACATACATCATTATGTTGAGTAAGAGTAATACGTTTTTTACCTTTGTATATTTAAGAGAGTATTTTATGCCATTACCTAAAATAGGGAACTTAGCACCCGTATTTAGCTTGCAGAATCAGCAAGGCGATAAGGTCAGCCTTAAAGACTTCAAAGGAAAGAAAAATGTCGTGATCTATTTCTATCCAAAGGCGAGCACACCCGGTTGCACCGTTCAGGCCTGTGGCATCAGAGACAGCGCTGCCGTTTTTAAAAAGCTTAATACGGTGGTACTCGGTATTAGCCCTGATCCCATTAAGCGCTTACAAAACTTTATCGATAAGCAAGGGCTTAATTTCGACCTATTGTCAGATGAAGACCATAGCATTGCTGATAAATACGGCGCTTGGGGTCCTAAAAAGTTTATGGGTAAGGAATATGATGGTATTTTACGCAGTACGTTCATTGTCGGAAAAGATGGCAAGCTTAAAGCCATTATGGATAAGGTGAAAACGAAGTCGCATCATGATGATGTGATCGATTGGATTAAGGCAAACTTATAAAGTTTATCTTACAAATCATTTACTTATAGAGGTTTATTAATGGATTTTTTTATCAGTCAAGCTCACGCACAAGCAGCCGGGGCGCCGCCGCAAGGCAGTGTTGCTTTTCAAATGGTGATGTTACTTGGGTTGTTTATCTTTTTTTATTTTATAGCGATTCGTCCACAGCGAAAAAGACAAAAAGAGCATGACGCCTTAGTCAATAGTTTAGAAAAAGGTGATGAAGTTGTCATGACCAGCGGTTTGCTGGGTAAAATAGTCAAAGTTGACGGTGATTACTTGTTGTTAAAAGTCACTGATAATACTGAGCTTAAATTTCAGCGTATTGCGGTTCATGCCGTACTCCCTAAAGGCACGTTAAAAGCCATTTAATCGCTTCACGGCTGGTAGTCACCCACTGATGGGAGGCGCATAGTATCTCGATAGTCAATTATCCACCCAGAGTTTGTTTGGCTCACACGCCAACGCCTTTACAACCTTTGCGTCGTTTGCAAGCGGAGCGGGGTGGACCTTTGATCTGGGTAAAGCGTGATGATATGACTGGCTCGATACTGAGCGGTAATAAGGTTCGTAAACTGGAGTTTATTGCCGCTAAGGCCAAGAGTGGTGGATTTACTGCGTTAATTACCTGCGGTGGTATTCAATCAAATCACTGTCGCGCCACTGCCTTTGTTGCCGCGCAGCTAGGGCTTAAATGCCATCTTATTCTTCGCGGAGAGCCTGCAGATAAATCCATGGCTGAGGGTAATTTATTACTTAATCGCCTCAGTGGCTGTTCGATAAGTTTTCATTCTACCGCTGAATATAATGCACATTTACCTGATTTGTTTGCGGCGGCTGAAAGTCGTCTGCAAGACCAAGGGTTTCCTGCATTGAAAATACCCACTGGTGGCAGTAATGGTGATGGTATTTGGGGTTACATCGCGGCATCTGAAGAGCTTTGCAGTGATTTTCGTCATCATCACATTCAGCCTAGATCGCTGGTCGTTGCGACCGGTTCCGGCGGTACTCAGGCAGGACTTATTGCAGGCATGTCGCATTTTGTCCCTCAACTGTCGGTTTATGGGGTGAATGTTTGCGACGATGCAGCATATTTTCATCATAAGATCGAAAAAGATTTTGATGAGTGGCATAACCAGTATCGTGACCATGCCAAACAGCTTGATTCCAGCAATGTGCTTACTGAAAAAATAAATATCATTGAAGGCTATGTTGGCGATGGCTATGGTTTAGTTAGTCATGATGTGCTTAAAATGATGCAGAAATTGAGTCGTTTAGAAGGGGTGGTGTTTGATCCTGTCTATACCGGCAAGGCCTTTCATGGGCTACTTGCCGAAATTGATAAAGGCCGCTTTAAGGATGAAAGGGATCTGGTTTTTGTTCATACTGGCGGTCTCTTTGGTTTATTCCCCTATGTAGACCAATTAGCGACAATCGTTTAATTACTGAGTGTTTCAATTGGTTCTTCTGAGCTGACGCTTAATTGATTAAAGGTATCATATTCTTCCATGATGGGTTTATCCTTTTTGTTGATAAACCGACTCAAATTTGAATGCAGTTGACGTTCGCGCATAAAGGCATAGCGTTGGGCCGTGAGGCCGCTGATTTGCAATTGATCTTTAAGAATGGTTGGCTTGATAAAGACCATAAGATTGTTACGGGTTTTACTGATTGAGTTTGATCGAAAGAGTCGGCCAAGCAGGGGAATATCGCCTAAAATAGGCACCTGGCTTCTGCCTTGTGTCTCGTCGTTTTTGATTAGCCCACCTAAAACCAGTACTTGCTCATCTTTGATGAGTGCGCTGGTTTTAATTTCAGTTTTGTTGGTGACAAGGTCAAGTGCATCGCCTTTACTGGCAACGTTTTCAGTGGTTTGCTCGATTTCAAGCGTGATGGAATCGCCTTGATTAATTCTGGGTGTAACTTTTAGGGTAATACCGATATCTTGCCGTTTAACGGTAGAAAATGGGCTGGCCGATGTCAGGTTAGTACTGCCGGTTTGAAAGGGCACATTCTGGCCAACCAGTAAGCTTGCTTCCTCGTTGTCCAGCGCCACGATCGTTGGCGTTGACATGATATTAGTTTTGTTTCGTGTACTAATGGCTCTTATCGCACCAATTAAGTTTCCGTTTTCAAGATAGCCATAAGTGAGGCCAGGATTGCTAATAAAGCCCGTGGCCAGC
>CALCNB010000012.1 GCA_937897785.1 uncultured Cellvibrionales bacterium
GTGGTTGCCGCGGAAGTAATCGTAATACCCCGCTCTTGCTCCTGCTCCATCCAATCCATAGTGGCTGCACCATCATGGACTTCGCCTATCTTATGCGACAGACCGGTATAAAATAGAACGCGCTCGGTCGTAGTGGTTTTGCCAGCATCAACATGGGCGCAAATCCCGATATTTCGGTAGCGGTTGATTGGCGTTTGACGAGCCACGATAGGATTCCTTTAGTAGGCTAACAGTGCTGCTTATTTGGCATAAACACCAATTAAGCAGCCACTGAAGCAATGACTTAAAAACGAAAGTGAGAAAACGCTTTGTTGGCCTCTGCCATTCGATGAACATCTTCTTTCTTCTTGACCGCTGCACCTTTACCTTGTGAGGCATCAAGAATTTCACCCGCTAAACGTGCTGGCATTGATTTTTCGCCGCGACCACGCGAATATTCCACCAACCAACGCATGGATAATGTTTCTCGTCGAGAGGCGCGCACTTCAACAGGCACCTGATAAGTCGCACCACCCACACGGCGAGATTTAACCTCAACCATAGGCGCAATCGTGTCGAGCGCTTCTTGGAAGGCATCGAGTGGATCATTACCGGATTTATCTTTCACGATATCCAGTGCGCCATAGACAATGCGCTCAGCAACGGATTTTTTTCCGCTGATCATTACGTGGTTCATGAATTTTGCGAGGGTAACATTACCGTATTTAGGATCAGGTAATATCTCACGTTTGGCGACAATACGTCTTCTTGGCATGGAACTTTCCTCTTTTTCAGGTTAACCCAAGACGAATATTTAACTGATATCTACCAGAAAAACATTGCTTGGCCTTACTTTGACGATTCAAACACTTTTTAAGCAGTGCGGTCCTCGTCTAATAACCATTTAAATCAAGCGTTGACGACTTAAGTTAACCGTGGATGATAAATAAAATAAAACATCTATGACATATTTAAGAGTAAGCCAACAAGGGTCAGCGTCTCTCAATCAATACTTACTTAGGCCGTTTTGTACCGTACTTAGAACGACCTTGCTTACGATCTGCAACCCCTTGAGTATCTAAGGTGCCGCGGACGGTGTGGTAGCGCACACCGGGTAAATCTTTGACTCGACCACCGCGAATCAGCACCACACTGTGCTCTTGCAAGATGTGGCCTTCACCACCAATATAAGACGATACTTCAAAGCCACTGGTTAAGCGTACTCGACAGACTTTACGTAAGGCTGAATTAGGCTTTTTGGGTGTGGTGGTATATACACGGGTACAGACACCTCGACGCTGAGGGCAAGCCTGAAGCGCGGGTACGTCAGTTTTCTTGACTTTTCTCTTTCTCGGCTTACGAACCAATTGGTTGATCGTTGCCATGTAAAAATACTCCAAATATCAATAATTTATATACTTTCTAGCATGTGCCAAAGGCTCAATTTATCGTCGCCATAGACAAAAATTACTCGCTACTTAAGCAAAAGTTTTGCGTCATTATGAGTTGATAATCAAGACCACCCATATGCAGGAGCGCGAATTCTATAGATACCGCTGAAATGAGTCAACTAAAGTCGACATATTGTGACTAAAAATGCGGGTAAAATGACCAGTTCCGCCCGTTTTGCGACTTTTCCCCCTCTCAGTGCCTTACTTGCTAGTTTGTAAGTGTCTATCGCTACAATCTTAGTTATTGTATTTAGATAACGTTAACTGATTTTTAGTGCAAAACACGACTTATTTCATTCACTCATATAAAAAAACCAACAGGGAACAAATCACCATGTCCAGCACAACAGACAATCTATTTATTCAAAACGGTATGATCGTTGATGGCACGGGAGCAGCGGCTTTTAAAGCCAATCTGCGGATTAGAGATGGAATCATTAGCGAAATTAGCGACACCATTAGTGCCGCTAGTGATGAGCGCGTATTTGACGCTGAAGGATGTTTTGTAACGCCAGGACTCATCGAAAGCCATACCCACTTTGATGGCACGATGTGGTGGCAGCCTGACCTTGATCCACTTCCTGGCTGTGGTGTGACTACCGTCGTCATGGGTAACTGCGGCTTTGCACTCGCACCCTTGCATGAAGATCCTGAAGTGCAAGCCCAAGTGGTTAAAATATTTTCTTTCTTTGAAGACATTCCCGAAGAACCTTTTTTTGAAAAACTACCATGGGACTGGCGCAAATGGTCGGAGTATCAAGCCTCTATGACCCGCAATGTGAATGTACCGATTAACTATGGTACTTTCGTCGGTCATATCGCGCTTCGACTAAGCGTGATGGGTATGGACGCATGGGAGCGGGCAGCGACCGCCGATGAAATTGAACAGATTGCCGAACAATTAGAAGATGCCCTAAGTGCTGGCGCGCTCGGCATGTCGACTAACTTAATGGACCATGACGGAGAAGACCGACCAGTACCTTCACTTAAAGCCGATGATGCTGAATTTACCGCCCTATTTAAAGTCTTAGCGCGGCATCAAAAATGTACGGTGCAGGTGGTTGTCGATAGCTTAATGCGTTTCACCGCCGCCGATCAAATGGAACGACTAGCCAAACTTAGCGAAGGACTTCCGATACGACTTCAATGGGCCGGCATACCCACCTTGCAGTGGCAAAAAGATTTCGGCATTCAAGCGCCACTAGTCGAACTTCATGAGCGCTTCGCTGAAGAGGGCCGTGATTTCTGGACCGGTTATGCTCATGTACCGGTGACTGTCACCGCAAGCATTCGCGCCTCATTATTATTTGCCCAATCTAACGAATACGTTTGGCATGAGGTGGTCACAGCAGACAGCGATGAGGAAAAAATTGCTTTATTAAGCAGCGATGAATGGCGTGCACGGGCGCGTCACTCATGGGATAACGACTCGCTTGAAACTTCATTTTTTCGAGAGCCAGGTCCCATGATGCTCGATAATTCAGAAAATGAAATCGGTCCTATGGGTATTACACTGGGCGAATACGCCGAACAATTAGCCCTCCATCCATCGGATGCCTTAGCTGAATGGTTCATCCAAAACGGACTGTCATCGACGGTTACGATGCCGCCCTGGCATAAAGACGACGATATGATTACACGCTTAACACGCGACCCTTATGCCGTCGGTAACATTAATGACTCTGGCGCTCACGGCCAACTGTTTTGTGGTTCTGGTGACAACCTGCTGCTTTATACCGACTACGTTAAAGGCAATAAACTGTCTATCGAGGAAGCGGTCTGTTCACAAACGGGAAAACTCGCTAATCACTTTGGCTTTACTGATCGCGG
>CALCNB010000013.1 GCA_937897785.1 uncultured Cellvibrionales bacterium
CGATGATAGATGAAATACTTCCAGATAAAGCAAAAAAAGAATTAGATAAAATTGTAAAGGATGATCCATCACATACATTTGATAATGCGAAAGATGCATTGATGGGTGCGGTTGAAGGAAAATTACCCATAGTTAAAGCCGATGGGACACTCAAACCAATAGAAATGACATTCACAATTAAATATGATCCTACTACTGGATCAATTGATGTAGATAAATCTTAGGAGAAATATTATGGCAGTCAAGAAACCATCTTACAATGGTCACCTGACAAAAAACTTTGGGTATCAAGAAATGATAAAAAGTTCTACAGCAGATAGACTTGGAATTTCAAATGATGCAACAAGAGAACACGTTATTAATTTGGTCAATCTCTGTAATTTTATCCTACAACCAATAAGAGATGAATTTGGAGTTATTCGTATCAATAGTGGATATCGTTCACCAGCATTAAATAAAGCAGTGGGCGGTTCAAAGACAAGTCAGCACTGCAATGGCCAGGCTGCAGATTTTGAATCTACAAGAATTTCTAATCCAAACCTCGCAAAATGGATTTCTGAAAATTTAATATTTGATCAACTTATCTTAGAATTTTATGATGGAGTTGACCCAAATAGCGGATGGGTACATTGTTCTTATGTTCTTGATGGAAGTAACCGCGGTAAAGTAATGACGGCTTTAAGAGTCAATGGGAAGACCCAATATAAGTCAGGCCTTCTCACATAGGAGGAAAATATGAAATATGTGTGGCTAGTTTATTTACAAATTTTGTTTGTAATAGGTGCCAATCGTGGGCGTTCATGGGTTGACAAACACATCTTATTGTGTTATAATAATTTAGATAAATTAAATGTGAGTTACGTTAAGTACATAGACCACCCCTGACCACCAACTAGATAAATTTTAATGTTTTATACTAATGTTCAGCCTCATGGCAATTTCATTGCTTTACGAGGTATCAATAATCATGGGGAATCATTCAAAAACAAGATTCCTTACGAGCCTACCCTTTACGTTCAATCACAAAAAGCACAAAACCCCCAATGGAAAACCCTAGACGGCAAACCTGTTGCCGCTGTTAAATGGGGTTCTATGAAAGACTCTCGCCAAGCGATGAAAGAATATGGTGGAGATGTATTTGGAGTTGACCAATTTCAATACTCATTTATTTCTGACCAGTATAGAGGTCTTATAGATTATGACTTGACTAAAATTAAAATAGCATTCATAGATATTGAAACTAGTTCTGAATTTGGATTCCCCAATATCAGACAAGCCAATGAAGAAGTTTTGGCCATTTCAATAAAGATGAATGGAAGGTTCAGAGTATATGCGTGTGGTGATTATGTTCCTTCTAATGGAGTTGAATACATTCATTGTATGGAAGAAGAACACCTACTTGAACAATTTATTTCCGATTGGGCAGCAGACTATCCAGATATTGTTACAGGATGGAATTCTCGTTTCTTTGATATTCCATATCTTATGAACAGAATTCGTAGACTACTAGGAGAGAAAGCAGCAAATCGTCTTTCACCTTGGGGCTGGTATAAAGAAACTGAAGTTAGTTTAATAGGTGGTAGAAAACAACAAGTATTTGATTTGGTTGGACTTGCAAGTATTGATTACTTGGATGTTGGTAGTCAGGTTAAAAAGCTTGATCCAACATTATTTATAGAGGCCGCAGAGCGTGCGAAAGTGGCCGATGTGGCTATTGTCGTGGTGGGGAGTAATGCCTTACGTTACGACAGAAAAGGTAAGACTGCAGGTGAGAACGTTGCCCGCAGTTCAATAAATTTATACGGTCAGCAGTTAAGTTTAGTACAAGCGATTCAAGCGACTGGTACGCCGACCATCGTTGTGTTGATTAATAGCCGACCTTTAGCAGAACCTTGGCTAGTTGACAATGTTGATGCACTGATCGAAGCCTGGGAACCGGGCGCATTAGGTGGTCAAGCACTGGCTGAGATCATTTTTGGTGAGGTTAACCCCAGTGGTAAATTGCCGATTACGATTCCCCGAAGTGTGGGCCATTTACAAGCAATTTATAATCACAAGCCATCGACCTATGTTCGTCGTTACGTCGATGCACCGACGAAAAATTTATTTGAATTCGGTGATGGTCTCAGTTACACGCAATTTACTTATGGCCAGCCAACTTTATCAGCTTCTCGAATCGCTGAAAATGAATCTGCTCGTTTATCGGTCACCGTAACTAACAGTGGTGATCGTGACGGTGATGAGGTTGTTCAGCTTTATATACGCGATAACTTTTCGCGGGTGACGCGACCCGTTAAGGAATTAAAAGGATTTCAGCGTATTCACTTAAAAGCTAAGCAAAGTCGAGAAATAACCTTTGATATTACGCCGGATACTTTAGCCTACTATGATTTGAATATGGAATGGCGAGTCGAGCCTGGTGATTTCACCATAATGGTCGGTTCATCATCGCGGAAGCGTGACTTAAAAACAGTCACACTAACCGTTAAGCCCTAGAATTGAGCTGGAAATTCCTTAATAGATAAAGATCCGTTTCTATTTTTGTCTAGCCAGCGAAAGTTCCCAATAATGGCTTTTTCTGCTTCTTCTATGCTCCATAAGCCGTCATCATTCTTATCCCAGCGCTTAAACTTTCCGCGAAGCGAATCGATGCGGCCATGGGTCATATTACCTTCGCGTTTGACAAATTCTCTTCGTGTCCACTGACCGTCGCTATTTCTATCAATGGCGGCATATTGAGCGATCCGCAGTTGGCTGAACTCTTGTAAACTTAATTCATTGTTATTGTCTTTATCAAATTGACGCCACTTGTCATCGACTTGTGCAAAGCATAAAAGAGGTAGTAAGCTAAGCAGGATAGTAATTTTTTTCATGATATTCTCTCATCACTGGACGTTGAAGTTACTGATTGCCGGCCTTTACGCGACGATCATCGGGCGTGAAAAATCTTTCAAGATCGCGCTCGTTACCTTTGCGCAGCCAATGATCAGGAAACTCAGCAGCTTTAGATCGATCGATTTGTCGAAAAACAGAGCCCGAGCTAAATTTTTTGGTGTAGGGTACGGCGTGTTCACCATCCATTGCGAGACGTGCAAATAAATCCTTTCTCAATTTAACTTTAACGGCAAGATAGCGGGGATCATCAATTAAGTTATGCATCTCTTTAGGGTCGTTTTTAATGTCATAAAGTTCATCCGTATCCCAAATACCATGGTACTGAATGAGTTTAAAATCATCTGAACGAACCGCAAAGGTAGTCGGCGTTTGTGGAAAATTAAACTCCCAGTAGTATTCATACAGCAGGGTGTCGCGCCAATCGTCTACTTTTTTCCCTTCAGCTAAAGGGAGTAGGCTATCGCCTGCGAATTGAGGCGGCTTTTCTTTGATGCCCGCAATATCCAGTATGGTCGGTGCAATGTCGATGTTAGCGGCCATTTCTTCAACCACATAACCTTTTTTGGCCCCAGGAATAGAGGCAATTAAGGGCACCCGCATCGACTCTTCATAGGCATTACGCTTATCGATCAGGCCATGTTCACCAAATAAAAATCCGTTATCGCCCATTAAAATGACCGCTGTGTTTTGGTCGAGATTATTGGCCTTTAGCCACGCGTTGATTCGCCCTAAGCTGTCGTCAACGGCTGATAATGCGCGATGGTATTGTCGCTTATATTCTTGCACGTTTAATTCACTGTGGTACGGAAAGTCGACCCCGTGCCAGCTATTGCGCTGGTTTTTAACCCACATCGGTTTGCCTTTGTAATTTTCTTCAGTATCGGCTTTGCTTTCTGGCACTGCAATTTTGGCATTGCTGTATTGCGCCTTATGGCGTTCAGCGGGACTAAAGTTTGCGTGCACGGCTTTGTGGGATAGGTAGACGAAAAAAGGCTTGTTTTTATCGCGCTCATGCTCCAACCAGTTAAGGGTATAGTCGGTTAATTCATCGGTAATATAACCTTTCTGCTTAACATGTTTGCCGTTGATATTGAAGCGGCTCATCTTGCCATTGCGCTTACGTTTAGGGTAGTAATCCCCTTGTCCCGCAAAACTTAACCAGTAGTCAAAACCGGGTTGTGGATCGTCATGATGTCCACCCATATGCCATTTGCCAACGAAAGCAGTTTCATAGCCGGCTTGCTGTAAATAGCTAGGGAAATAAATGGTTCCCTCTTTAGCCGGCTTGTTATTATCGA
>CALCNB010000014.1 GCA_937897785.1 uncultured Cellvibrionales bacterium
TTCAAGATTAGAGCTGAATGTGGTTTGAATGCTAAGAAGTGATAATGTTATAACGATGAATCTTTTCATAGTGTAGTAGTTCCGATTAATCAAAATAATTTATCAAGTTTTACGAATGGAATGGTCGATCAGACTTGAAAATATTCGTGCATTATAGGGATTATAATAATCAATGAACATTGCCAATCGTTAGGTAGGGGGGGGATGTCTTAGTTAGTTTTTATTAAGCTCAATAATCACTGGAATCAGCGCAAGAGTTCTAGCTAGGCCAAAGACGAAAAATCCACCTGCAAGCCCCCATAAATTGACCTCGGGATTTGCTGGTTGAAATGCAGTAATGGATATATGGCTGATAATAAAACTCGGAAGTATTTCTCCGTTAAGGTCAATAAAAATTTTCAATGCCAATAACAGCAGCCAACCAACGGAGCTGCGATTTCTGAGTACGGCAAAAATAAATAAACCGTGTAAGCCGCCGGCGAGCCCTGATATTGTATCGATTTCTGGGTGGTAGAAAAAAACGCCATAGGCTGAACTGACAATCGATGCGACCAGTGCAATCAGCCACCAGAGCGACTTAAATGCATTAGGGAACAAAAAAGAAATCAACAGCAAGGCTAATATATTAATCATTAATTGCTGCGTTGAGTAAACAATAAAGCCATGGCTGATAGATTGCCATTGATTGGCAAAAAACGATGGGCGATGAAATTGCCAATTCGAGACAAGTGTCTGCTCAAAGAACAATACAATTAACACCGTTGTGAGTGCCAATAAGGCCAGCTTTGCGTGGTGCTGAGAAACTGAATTGAACAGATATTTGAGCATAGGATAATTGGCCCTTCAAAGCTCAATAGTCTAACAAAGACTTGAAATAAAAAAAATAAAAGCCAATCACTCGATATAATGTGAGCAACTACGACCTAGTTTGGGGCGTCACCTAGATAGATGACGTCAATAAGATCAATTTTTAACCTATCTCTGGACGAGTAAGGCGATCTAGGCCCGTATTTTAACAGCCAGATATGGCGCGCTTGGCAGGAGTCGAACCTGCGACCCCCTAGTTCGTAGCCAGGTACTCTATCCAGCTGAGCTACAAGCGCGTGTCGTAAGCTAACCAATGACAATGGTCAGAGGCGGCGTACTATAAAGAACCAATGCCTCTAGGTCAACCGAAACTGTTTATTTCAAAGGCCGTTTTGGGTGTAAAGGGCTAATGATTCGTTAATAAGGGCCCAAGCGCTTAGGCTTGCCTAATCACACAACAAATGGCGGTCTTGTAAGAATTTAGCTTTGAGCATTAGGTTAAGCTAAATCCTTAAATTGCTTATATTTATCAGTTGAATGAAAAAAATAGTCAATTAGCCAGTTTCTGGTTGGTTGCTGACTTAACGAGAGAGATTTTACATGCTTGATAAAAACTGCTTATTAACCGGTGCGACCAGTGGTATTGGTCAAGCTGCAGCGATCGCACTTGCTAAAGAGGGTTATCGTTTATTTCTAGTTGCTCGTAATCCAACCCGAGCATCCGCGACCGAACAATTAATTCGCCTCAAAGCTAAAGACGCTGAGGTGCATTGGTTGATGGGGGATCTGGCCAGTCTGGTTGATGTTCGAAATATTGCTGAAACATTTCTATCATTCGATTGTAAGCTTGATTTACTCTTTTTGAATGCTGGTGTTACCTATAACCGACGGACTTGTTCACAAGATGGCTATGAGATGATGTTTGCAGTTAACCATCTTGCGCCCTTTACGCTGACCCATTTATTGATGGACAAGCTAGTTGAGGGTAATCATGATACCCGTGTTGTCATAACGGCCTCGGGGGCTTACAGTTTTGTTAATGGTTTGAACATCGATGATTTAAATGCTGAGAAAAAATACTCCAGTATAAAAGCTTATGGGCATTCTAAGCTGGCCAACATACTGTTTACTCATAGCTTAGATGAAAGACTGCATTCAGCGGTTACCACAAAACACATTTCTGTTAATTGCTTTCACCCCGGCTTTGTAGGCACTAACTTAGGCACACAGACACCTCTCGGGAAGACTATTATGCGGTTGATCAAGCCTTTTTCTAGGAGCAGTGCTAAGGGTGCAGACACGGGACTTTTTCTTGCGCTGGAGGAGTTTATTGAGAATAGTGGTGGGTATTACTTCAACAGAAAGAAAAAGCAATTGCCTTTTTATGCTAAAGACCCAGAAGCTGCTAAAGCCTTATGGGAGCAAAGTTGTCGATTAGCAGGCCTAACGCCCATTGATTAGGGAAGAGGTGAGGTCAATACCAGAGATATTATTCGCCAGTATTTTGTTGATGGTATCTACCCGCACGCCTACCAGGGAGCGCTATGGATACCTTAAAAAATAATTTCATCCCTTCATTTCATACAATTTAAATATATCTCTTGGCTATGAACTAATCAATTTAGATTTGTAAAATCTATACCTTGTAAGGTAGACATTATTTTTAATATAGATAACAAGCATAATAAAAATATAGATGATACCAATAGATAAATAGTTAATGACTTAAATTTCATTTGCCTTTCTTCCAATTAATTTAAAATAAATAAACATAAAAATTATAAGTAATAAGCCTATTACTATTGAGACAGCAGATCCCATGCCT
>CALCNB010000015.1 GCA_937897785.1 uncultured Cellvibrionales bacterium
TTATTGGCAGCTGTGCTTCCATGATCATGCCATAGCTGGCCTTTTCGAAAACCTGATAAACCATCATGACACCCATTTCCTGACCAGGAATTTGATAACTTTTTCGACCGAATGAATCATAAACGCGAACCGCTGACTGGCTGACAAACAACACATCGCCCACCTTGATTTTTTCACGAGCACCGCGATTAATTGTCACGCTGTCATACTGTCCAATCAATTGCTGATGACCCGCAGTAGAAATAATTTGCCCGCCATAAGGCTGCGACGATTGCTGAGGTAGCACTCGCGAAGTCGATTTCTCCGCCACTTTTAATAACACGCTGTCGCCAACGCGAACCTCACGACGGCCGTCTTTAAGCGTCGCGCTGAACAGGGCTGGCGTTCCGACGCTTTGCAGCTGTTCTATATTTGCAATGAAATCCATCTGAATGCCTAGTAATTCTTTGCTCTGCGGATCAATTAAGCGATCACTGGGCCGGTAAATGGCATAGGACTGGGCCTGCTCAGGCAACTCACCAACCACCATCAGCTGATCAGCATCGGTATTCATCAAACGACCATCATTCAGACTCAGGACTCGAGCGGCAGCACCTAATAGTTCAAAACTAATAATTTGACTGCGGTCATAAAACACCTCTGGCGAGACACTTGGTAGCGCTTGAATAGGTTCAGGCAATGCAGAAATGCGCATCGATGGGCTTAAACGCACCGCCTTACGGCTTATTTCCAGCTGTGGCTTGCCTGACCGATACACTAGTGATAATTGGTCGCCAGGGTAGATTAAGTGAGGGTTCTCGATCTGTGCATTGACCTGCCATATAGCTGGCCAGTGCCAAGGCTTAGCCAGAAAAATAGTGGCAATATCCCATAGCGTATCGCCGCGCTTAACAATGTATTGATCGGGGTAATCCGCAAGCTCGGGGGTGGACGCTTGGCTGAAGGGCCACACGCTGAATACGATCGCCAACACACTGTATTGTAAAATACGCTTCATGGATTTCCTTAGCCGGTGAGTAGCAAAATATAATTCGCTTTCAGCCTTAATTTGTGACCTTTTTGACTCACAATGGTTGCATTCTTGCCTGCACATTCAGAGTTTCGAGCTGTATAATAGACAAATTAGGTGTAGAAAACTGTTAGCTCTAGGGCAAATTAAACGCTTATTGAGTGGTGCCCATTAAAATTAACGCTAATGAGAGCGAATACACGGTTTGCGTTTTTCTATAGCGCGGCTGGTTAACCTAACAAACGATAAGACATTTAATGGCAATCCTCGATATTTTAGAATTCCCCGATCCAATTTTGCGTACAGTCGCTAAGCCTGTACAAAAGGTCGATGATAAAATTCAACGCCTAATTGATAACATGCTAGAAACTATGTACGAAGCGCAGGGTATCGGCCTAGCCGCCACCCAAGTGAATGTGCACCGACAAGTCATTGTGATTGATTTATCTGAACAAAAAGACGCGCCCTTGGTGTTGATTAACCCAAGTTTTGAGGTATTAGACGATGAGGCATTTGATTATCAAGAAGGCTGCTTATCCGTACCTGGGTTTTTTGAAGAAGTTAGCAGGCCAGCACACATTAAAGTGAAAGCCTTAGGCCGTGACGGAAAGCTATTCGAGTTGGTTCCCGACGGCCTTCTTGCTGTTTGCATTCAACACGAAATTGATCATCTCAACGGTAAATTATTTGTTGACCACCTATCTGCTTTGAAGCGCAATCGTATCAAGCAAAAAATTAAAAAAGATCGTCGCTAAATAATATTTGCGACTTTTATTGATCTGTTCAACCACGGCTTAGGCAGGCAAGACATTGAAGATTATTTTTGCTGGCACACCACAGTTTGCTGCCGATCACTTAGCGGCATTGCTTAACCAAGCCGAGCACGAGGTTGTTGCTGTTTATACCCAGCCTGATCGTCGTTCTGGCCGCGGAAAAAAAACTCTCGCCTCGCCCGTGAAAATCTTAGCGCTAGAAAATACCATCCCGGTGATGCAGCCAACATCGCTAAAAGCCGCTGAGCAACAAGTCGAGCTCAAGTCTTTTCATGCTGATCTAATGGTCGTAGCTGCTTATGGCTTAATTCTTCCACAAGCCGTGCTTGACCTTCCTCGTCTAGGCTGCATTAATATTCATGCCTCATTACTGCCGCATTGGCGTGGCGCCGCGCCCGTTGAGCGAGCAATCATTGCCGGCGATAAAACGTCGGGCATTACTATTATGCAAATGGCCGCCGGCCTCGATACTGGCGATATGCTATTAAAGCAGCCCTGCACTATCGATCCACTTGAAACCGGTGACAGCCTACGAAACAAATTAACCCTTATTGGTCAATCACTATTAATCCAAGCCATTGCCGAATTGAATAACGAAACAGCTGTTCTTGTCCCTCAAGATGACAGTGACAGCAGCTATGCCAAAAAAATTGACAAGGCGGAGGGCTGCATTGATTGGCACGCCAACGCCGAGGTTATTGATCGCACCATTCGTGCATTCACCTCGACCACAGCTTGCTTTACTTTTTTACACGATCAACGGTTACGCATTACCGCAGCACAAGCCAGTGAAAACCATCACTCTGGCGCCGATATTGGCAGTATTGTTGCCATTAACAAGGATTACTTGAGTGTTCAATGCGGCGCTGGTCAGCTACGCATTGATGAACTGCAAATTCCAGGCTCAAAAGCAATGTCAATCAGCGCATTACTCAATGGTCGTGCTAACTTCTTTAAAGTGGGCGATTGTTTTAGTCATATTGCATCGGTGACCAACCATTAAAACAGTCCTACATGTCCGTGTGCTTGCGGCTCGTGCGGTTGCAAAAGTCATTGGCCAAGGCGGGGCTTTTTCTTCAACGATTAATCATCCGCTAAGTAATCAAGATCGCAGTTTTTATCGTGAACTTTGCTTTGGCACGCTTCGCCACTACTTTCAGTTAGATGCCCAACTACAAACACTATTAAAAAAACCTTTAAATAAAAAAGATGCCGATATCCATGCCTTACTCTTAATTGGCCTTTATCAACTGCAATATCTTCGTACCCCCGATCACGCCGCTATTAGTGCCACTGTCGAAGCCACTAAAGGGCTTAAAAAACCTTGGGCGAAAGGATTAGTCAATGCCGTCTTGCGTAATTTCTTACGCCTGCAAGACTCTGGTGATGGGCTTCCAAAACCAACTGAAGCAGCGCAAGCGAATCACCCCCAATGGCTTTACCTGACACTGCAAAAACATTGGCCCGCAGCATGGAGAGATATCGTTGATTACAACAATGCTACGCCGGCTATGACACTTAGAGTCAATCTCAACCGCAGCAGTCGAGCAGCTTATCAAGCACAATTAATAGCGGCCGGCATTGACAGCGAAGTCGATGACTATTGTGACACCGCGATTCGATTGCGCTCAGCGGTGAATATTTCAGCCTTACCAGATTTTGCTGAAGGCACAGTCAGCGTGCAGGATGTAGGCGCCCAACTAGCCGCCTCCTTGCTCAATATCGATACCAATATGCAGATTTTGGATGCCTGCGCCGCACCCGGTGGAAAAGCGGTCAATCTGTTGGAGAAAGAGGAATCTATTAAGCTGACAGCGATCGATAGTAGTAGTGAGCGCTTACTTAATGTTGGGGAAAATCTCCGGCGATGCGGTTATCGGGCGCGCTGTATCGCCGCCGATGCCGCGCAACTCGATGACTGGTGGGACGGCGTATTGTTTGACCGAATATTGTTAGATGCTCCCTGCTCTGGCACCGGAATTATTAGCCATCACCCTGACATTAAAATACTTCGCCGTGAAACAGATATTGCATCTTTTGCCCAGCAGCAAAAACGTTTGCTCAATGCACTCTGGACCGCACTAAAACCCGGTGGCGAACTGCTTTATTGCACTTGCTCGGTCATGCCAGAAGAAAATAACCACGTCATCGACGCGTTTTTACAGGCAATGCCCGATGCTAAAGCCTTAAAAATTGACGCCGTTTGGGGGCAACAGCAGGGCTATGGACGCCAACTACTACCAAATCAGGGCAAATATGGTGGTTTTTTTTACACAAGGCTTAGCAAGTCAGCCTTGGTTTAGTAGGCTAGCACAACGATATGATTTGATGGCTAATACTGAGTATTACCCCAAACAGATATTTAAGCGGGCACTATGAAAATTGTAATTTTGGGTGGTGGGCAGGTCGGCGGTACATTAGCCGAAAGCTTGGCCAATGAACAGATCGATATCACCATTGTCGACCGCGATAGCGCCCGATTAAGAGCGCTACAAGACCGCCTAGATATCGCTACAGTGAGTGGTCATGCCGCACATCCTGATGTGCTATTAAAAGCCGGCATAGAAGATGCCGATATGTTAGTGGCCGTCACAGGCTCTGACGAGATCAATATGATCGCCTGCCAAATAGCGCATTCTATTTATCGCACGCCAACCAAAATTTGTCGTATTCGAGCCAACAGTTATGCCGACCACAAGGCCTTATTTTGTGACGATGCCATCCCAGTTGATGTGATCATCTCACCTGAAAAACTGGTCACCGAACATATTATCGGATTATTAGAATACCCAGGCACGCTGCAAGTGCTTAATTTTGCCGATGGTGCGGCACAGTTAATCGCCATTAAAGCCGAAGCTGGTGATAAATTTATCGGCAATACCTTAATTGAAATCGACAGAATGACGCCTAAGCAAGATGCCAGAGTAGCCGCTATTTTTCGTGCCGACAGCGCAATAAAACCAGAAAGAGACACCGTCATAGCGCCACTTGATGAAGTTTTCTATATTGCTGCAAAAGAAAATATCTTACCGGTTATGAAAGAGCTGGGGCAGCTTCGTCGCCCTTACAACCGAATTATGATTGCTGGTGGAGGCAATATTGGTTTGCGCCTAGCTAAGGCGATTGAACATCAACACTCAGTAAAAATCATTGAACACAATCCCAGCCGCGCTGAGGTATTGTCTGAGTCGCTAGATAAAACCATCGTTCTCAATGGCAGCGCCTCCGATACCGACCTATTACGCAGTGAGAACATCGACAGCATCGATGTCTTTATTGCACTGACCAATGATGATGAAGCCAATATCATGTCGTCTTTATTAGCAAAAAAATTAGGCGCTAGAAAAGTCATCACCTTGATTACTAACCCTGCTTATGTCGATTTAGTGCAAGGCGAAGATATTGATATTGCCTTTGCCCCCCAGCTGATTACTCTCGGCGGCTTGCTTGCCCATGTTCGTCGTGGTGATATGGCGGCTGTACACTCTTTACGCCGAGGCGCAGCAGAAGCCTTAGAGGTGATCGCCCACGGTGATGCTAAAAACTCAAAAGTTGTTGGCAAGACGCTCGCCGATATTGACTTGCCTGAAGGGGTTAGAATAGGCGCAATTGTTAGAGGTGAAAAAGTATTAATTGCTCACCGTAATGTTGTCATAGAAACAGACGATCACGTGGTTGTCTTTTTAGTCGATAAAACCCAAATACCTGCTGTTGAAGCCTTATTTCAAGTTGGGCTTGGCTTTTTTTAATTATTCATTCAGTCAAGCTCCGACTAATTCAGTTGAGGTTGTTAGCACTATGCATTTTTCTGTCATCGCCGCATTGCTGGGTTTACTGCTAGTCATTTTCAGCGTCACAATGTTAGTGCCTATTGCTTTTGCCTTATGGTACAACGAGCCGACGGTCAATATTTTCTTAACCGCCTTTGCCGTCACCGCCTGTAGCGGCGCATTGCTATGGCTGCCCAATAAAAAACAACGCCACACCCTACGAACGCGAGATGGCTTCTTAATCACAACCTTATTTTGGTTAGTGCTCGGCTTGTTTGGGTCGCTGCCGCTATTATTGGCCGACAGTGTTTCCCTCAACATCACTGATGCTATTTTTGAGTCTATTTCTGGCCTCACAACCACGGGGGCTACCGTGATTACTGGGCTGGATGATTTACCTAAATCCATTCTTTATTATCGACAGCAATTACAATGGCTAGGCGGTATCGGTATTATTGTCATCGCCATTGCCATTTTGCCGATGCTCGGTGTCGGTGGCATGCAGCTTTATCGGGCAGAAACACCCGGCCCCATGAAAGATCATAAGTTAACGCCAAGAATAACCAGCACTGCAAAAGCACTTTTTACTATCTACCTTTTAATTACAATTGCCTGTGGTGCAAGTTACTGGCTTGCAGGTATGAGTCCATTCGATGCTTTAAGTCACAGCTTTTCAACCGTTGCAATTGGTGGTTTTAGCACCCATGACGCCAGCATCGGCTATTTTGATAACCCATTTATTTTGGTTGTTGCAATGGCTTTCATGTTGATCGCTGGTATTAATTTTGCTCTGCACTTCTTTGCTTACCATAATCGCTCATTGGCAGTTTACCGCCAAGATTCGGAATTTAAATTTTACTTACTGGTTAATTTACTCGCTGTCGTTATTGTTGGCGCAGCGTTGCTAATTCTAAATTACCAACCGATAGGCCAAGCTGACCAATTATTAGAAGCCGCCTTTCAGGTTGTTTCACTGTCAACAACAACCGGTTTTGTTGTGGGTGACTACAGCCAGTGGCCTACGTTCATCCCTCTATTTATGTTCTTTCTGGCCTTTATGGGCGCATCGGCAGGCTCAACCGGCGGGGGCATGAAAGCGATAAGAGTCCTACTAATCATAAAGCAGGGGTATCGCGAGTTACTTCGACTCATTCATCCTCATGCTGTTATACCGATCAAGGTCGCTGGCCGCCCAATTTCGAATGACGTGGTCAGTGCGGTTTGGAGCTTTTTTGCATTCTATGTCTTTGCTTATATCGCCATGATTTTAATGGTGCTGGCTACAGGCACAGACTTTCTAACCGCATTTTCGGCAGTTGGCGCCAGTATTAATAATCTTGGCCCGGGCTTAGGTGAGGTTTCTGAACATTATGCTGGCTTATCTGCAACAGCAAAATGGACGCTTTGCTTAGCCATGCTGCTTGGCCGCTTAGAAGTGTTTACCGTTTTGGTTTTATTAACGCCGGCGTTTTGGCGAAAATAGCTGATTCGTACTGGTTTAAGGTACAATAAGCGCCTCAAAATACACCGCCGCCTTTTTATCATTGTTAAGAGAATATTTGCCCAGTGTCTGACACCATGAATAACCAGCAACAACAGAGTCCAAGCCAAGTGCTCACCTTCCAGGAACTTATCCTTAAACTTCAAAGTTATTGGGCAGAGCAAGGTTGCGTCGTACTCCAGCCGC
>CALCNB010000016.1 GCA_937897785.1 uncultured Cellvibrionales bacterium
TATTAAGCTCGCCGAACAGGTGGCTGAGGCGGCCAACCAAAATGCCAAAGCTAAAAAGTCAGCAATCGCACCAACAATTATAGCAACACTTAATTATAGAGAGAGCAGAATCGATACTGATAATTTTAAAAATGGTGCCATACCAAAATCATCTTACTCCTATATTGATGGCTCATCCGCTAAAATCACCCTTGATTTACCCATTTGGGCCGGCGGCCTAAAACAAGCCGAGCGCCGCGAAGCAGGGTTTCAACGCGTGCGTGATCAGGCTAACTTAATTGCCGCTAAACGCTCAGCTTTTCGCGATGCGCGCTCGAGCTTTTTAACTACCGTTGCCGATACCGCACGCGTTAATGCGCGACGACTGGCCATCACCTCAGCCGAAAGCGCCCTTGATGCAACCAAGGCCGGTTATGATGCAGGCACGCGTAATATTGTGGATTTATTGAATGCGCAACGCGATTTGTTTCGCGCACAACGTGACTACGCCAATACCCGTTACGATTTTATTATTAATTCACTGGGGCTTAAGCGCGCGGCAGGCATCTTAGCGCCGAGTGATATTTATGAGCTAAATAACTGGCTGGTCGAGCCTGAAATATCACTGCAAGCGAACCGGCTTCCTACCGCGAGCAACTAATACCGCCTCAACAATGGGTCAATCAGCACTAGCAATCGCTGCAGTGCCCCTTGATTACTAGCCACCACTTGCCTGCCGGCTTGAGCCGCCACTTCTCGCTGCGAGGGATACTCAATGTAATATCTGACATCCTGCGCCAGCTCTTCGGTTTTATTCACTAACTGCAGTGCGCCCGCGTTTTGCAGTAATTGGCTAATATGAGTAAAGTTAAAGAAATGAGGCCCCGCTAATATCGGCATTCCCCAAGCTGCGGGCTCAATCGGGTTATGCCCCCCATGAGGAATAATGCTGCCGCCGATAAAAGCAAGGTCGGCGGTACCATAAAACTTCATCAACTGACCGATGCTATCAATTAATAAAATCTGCGCCCCACAGTCGGCCGTCGATGTGAGGGAACTGCGTTGATAAGTCAATTGATACTGCTCAATCAATTCAGCAACTTTATCGCAGCGCTCAGGATGCCTGGGCGCCAAAATTAATAATGTCTCGGCATTGTCTTGTAATAAAGTTTGATGCGCCCGAAGAATACTTTCATCTTCACCGGCATGGGTGCTGGCCGCTAACCATATGAACTGCTTACCATTATCGAGTAATGATTGCCGCATGCTGCCTGCCTGAACGGTGAGTGACTGGCTAATCTTTATGTCAAACTTGATACTACCAGTCACCTGCAGCCGCTGCGTTTGAACACCTAAGGCTAAAAAATTATCCGCATCCGCAGCATACTGCGCAGCAATATGCACGTCTCTTAGCATGGCAGTCACCAACCAATTGATCCGCTGATAGCCTTGCTTTGACTTATCCGATAACCGTGCATTCGCAATCACAACCGGTATAGCTTGTCGCCGACACATAAATAGCATGCTCGGCCATAACTCGGTTTCCATCACGATGCATAACGCCGGTTTTACCCGAATAAAAAACTGATAAACAAAAGGCAGCCAATCAAAAGGGGCATAGCAATGATATACCTCGTCGCCAAATAAATTTTTCGCCCGTTCAGACCCCGTTGGCGTTGTGGTAGTGAGTATCAGTAGCCGCTCTGGATAATCGCTACGCAGTTGTTTGATTAAAGGTTCAGCAGCAATCACTTCGCCAACCGAGACCGCATGCAAATAAATACCGCCCGGTAATTGTGGGCGAATAAAACCACAACGCTCCAACCAGCGCTGTCGATACGCCGGTGCACGTGAGGATCGCAGCCATAGGCGAATAAAAAATAACGGCCATATAATCGTCACAATAAGCCCATAAAGCGTATTAGCCAGCACAAACTTACTCTCTGAGGCGAAGTCGTTAAGCGATTTACGTTTCAAAATGTACCTACTTAAGTTTCAGCGTTAGAAAAAGAGCAGTAAGGCGACTTAGTGACCGACACTAAGGAAGCTTTTTATTGTCAGTAACATTAGTCTGAACAAAAAACCACCAGGGACAAGGCTATTATACGTTTAATAACTGAAAGATTGGCAACAAAGGGCACATTCATCGGATAAGAATTGATTTTTAACGATTGCTCGGAGAGAATAGCGCAGCAATGAAAGGCTGATGAAAAGTGACATTCAGCGCATGCTCCCAAAGCCATCAATAAAGCAAAGCACTATTATGGTGCGATATTGTTCTATTTTGGTGCATCGTTTTCGGCGATTCGTAAGCATCCTAAGTAAACTCACTACTTATCAATAGCTTATAAATTTTTCCCCCGCTATTAAGTTGGTATAGCTATTGCAATCTTAGGGGAGTCGCGCCGAAATACTGTGCCTAGTACTGTTTTACATCGTGCATATTTATGCACCCGAATTGAAATTATTTAAACGGAGACCCATACACAATGAAAGCAAAGTTAGAATATATTTGGTTAGACGGTTACTCGCCGACTCAAAGCCTACGCAGCAAAACACAAGTCAGAGATAATTTTGGCGGTACACTTGAAGAATGCCCAATGTGGTCTTTTGATGGTAGCTCCACTGAGCAAGCCGAAGGCAACGCATCGGATTGCTTATTAAAACCCGTTTTCATTTGCCCTGACCCTGATCGTAAAAATTCATATCTCGTCATGACCGAGGTCTTAAATGCTGACGGCACGCCGCATGCATCGAATGGCCGGGCAACTATTGATGATGATGACGCTGACTTCTGGTTTGGTTTCGAGCAAGAGTATTTCCTTTGGGATATTGATACTAAATTACCGCCTGGCTTCCCTGCAAACGGCTTTCCAGGACCACAGGGCCCTTACTACTGCTCAGTAGGCGCTGCTAATGCCTTTGGCCGTGGCTGTGTTGAAGACCACTTCGACCTTTGCCTAGACGCTGGCATTAATGTTGAAGGTATTAACGCTGAAGTCGCTGCTGGTCAATGGGAATTTCAGGTTTTCGCTAAAGGCGCCAAACGTGCCGGTGATGAAACTTGGGTAGCACGCTATTTGCTTGAAAGAACCGGCGAAAAGTATGGCTATGAAATCAATTACCATCCAAAACCGTTTGGTGAGCTGGATTGGAACGGCTCAGGCATGCATGCCAACTTCTCGAATGGCGCCATGCGAGACCTAGGTGATGAATCAATTTTTACTAAAATTTGCGAAAATTTTGGTAAAAATATCGAGCGTCATATCAGTGTTTACGGGGCTGAAAATGACCAACGTCTTACCGGCAAACATGAAACGCAATCGATTGACGAATTCAG
>CALCNB010000017.1 GCA_937897785.1 uncultured Cellvibrionales bacterium
ATGTCAGTCATGGCTGAGGTTGAGGCTACGGTCAAACAACTTCAAACGGAATCGAACAGCTTGCCTCAGTTAACAGCTGAACTGACCACAGCATTAGACCAATGGCAGAAAGCCAGTCTAGATATTACCGGCCGCGTGATGGATGACGTCGATTTAGTTGGCGCCTGTTCCGTCAACTATTTAATGCTTTGTGGCACAGTACTCGGCGGCTGGTTAATGGCAAAAAGTGCATTGGTTGCTATGGAGAAAACCAGTGAGGACCCTGACTTTTATGGCGCTAAGATTATCACCGCAGAATTTTACGCTGCACATATCTTGCCAAGAGCCGGCGCCTATGCAACGGCTGCAACAGCCGACAGCCAACTGACCATGGGGCTTAAGGAAGAGCAATTTTAAGCCAAAGGTCAACTTTCAAGCAAAAACCGCCTAAAAAGTCATTAATCTCACCCTAAATCAATGCCTTCACTGATTTAGGGTGAGATTTTTATCGTTAAGTTTTCGCTTACAGTTCGCATTTAATGTAAAATATCTAAAAAATAGGCTGATCGTTTCAAACGATATTGCTGATTGAAAATATACCCACGAAAGAAATACCTGAGATTAATAATAATGAGGCAAGCTGCAATTACTGGCTGGGGAAAATGTGCCCCAGATAAGGTCTTAAGCAATGACGACTTAGCGACACTGCTCGATACTAATGATGAGTGGATTACGAGTCGGACAGGTATGAAGGAGCGGCGCATCTCACCGGTTCCGGTCAGCGAGTTATCTTATATTGCTGCCGCGCGTGCCCTAGCCTGTGCCGGCGTCAACGCTGACGATGTCGACATGATCATTCTTGGCAGCTGCTCCTTCGACAGCCAAGTACCTAACGCTGCTTCACGTGTTCAACAACTTTTGCAAGCCAATAATGCTGCATGTATGGATTTAAATACCGCTTGTACGAGTGGTATGTATGCGATGTCCGTCGCCTCCGCAATGATCAAAGCCGGCACAATCAATAACGCGGTTATCATTGGTGCTGAAGTGATACACCCGTTTATGGACTGGACTGACAGAAACGTCGCAATTTTATTTGGTGACGGCGCGGCAGCATTTTATCTAGAAGCGCAAGACTCAGAAGAAAATATTGGCATTCAAGCAGAGGCCTTAGGTTGTATTGCTAACTCACGAGATATTCTAGCCGTCAATGGTGTTGGCCTTAAGTATGCCAACCAAGGCTGGCCGCTTGGAACAACCGAGTGGGATTTCGAAGGCCGAGAAATTTTTAAGCAGGCCATTAATGGCATGCAATCAGGCTGCGAAAAAGCGCTGAGCAAAATGGGTATTAGCACCAGCGATGTCGATATCGTGATCCCGCATCAAGCTAATTTACGTATCATTGAAGCGTTAGCTCAACGACTAAAGGTCCCCAGTGAAAAATTATTCATTAATATTCATCGCTATGCCAACATGTCGGCGGCAACCGCACCAATGGCTATCGTAGAAGCCGTTGAGGAAAATATTGTTAAACCTGGCGATTTGATTTTGGTCCCCGCATTTGGGGCTGGTCTAACATGGAGCGCTCAACTTATACGTTGGGGACAACGCTGCGAAGCTATCGGTGAAAGTGATGTAAAACTCCCTGAATCGAAAGAAACAGCACTTGAAATCATTAAAAAAGTGGCAGAAATTCATCTGAAAAACCCTTCATAACGTAAATCATTTAAATTAAAAAGCTCTCTATACTGTTATTGAGAATAGCTTCCATTTAACGTATGAATCAACAAATATGACGTTTTAAGCTTATCCTTAAGCTTGTCTATGTCTGCCCAAACTACGCTATAATAGTGATTATAGTTAGTGAGGCTATCAGGCAATGTGGTTGTGCGAAAAAGCGATGCGAAATCGTCATGGTAATAACATGGTCAATGCGCATAGTCTTACTATTATAGGCCGTTAATGAAAAGGGGTTTAGCTTTGGATAGAGAATCGATGGAGTTTGATGTTGTGATTGTAGGCGCAGGCCCTGCAGGATTATCTACAGCATGTAAGCTCGCCCAATTAGCCGCAGAAAACGATAAAGAAATCACCATCTGTGTTGTTGAAAAAGGCTCTGAAGTCGGCGCCCATATTTTATCTGGAGCCGTGCTCGACCCTAAAGCCATTAATGAACTTTTCCCTGATTGGAAAGAGCAAGGTGCACCGCTAAATGTTCCCGTGAGCGAAGACCAAGTGATGTTCATGCTGGGTCAAAAAACCGCCTTGAAAGTACCCCTTCTATTTACGCCCGGCTTTCACAACCATGGTAATTACGTGATAAGCCTTGGTAACGTATGCCGCTGGCTTGCCGAACAAGCCGAGGGCATGGGTGTTGAAATCTATCCTGGTTTCGCCGCTGCTGAAGTGCTGTACCACGACGATGGAAGCGTTAAAGGTATCGCCACTGGTGACATGGGACTCAGCGAAGCAGGCGAACAAAAAGACAGTTATATGCCGGGTATGGAGCTTCATGCAAAATACACTGTATTTTCAGAAGGCTGTCGAGGCCACCTAGGCAAACAGCTCATTGAAAAATTTGAACTCGATAAGGGAAAAGACCCGCAGCACTATGGCTTAGGGTTTAAAGAAATTTGGGAAATAGATCCTGCCAAACACAAGCCTGGATTGGTTGTTCATACCATGGGTTGGCCAGCAGCTAAAAATACCACTTCTGGCTCTTATATGTATCATAACGACAATAACCAAGTTTCACTGGGTTATGTTGTGCCGTTGAGTTATGAGAATCCGCACTTATCTCCATTTGATGAATTCCAGCAATGGAAGCAACACAGTGCAATTAAAGACTACCTTGAAGGCGGTAAACGTATCACTTATGGCGCCCGAGCACTCATTAAAGGCGGTCCGCAATCACGGCCAAAAATGTCTTTCCCTGGAGGACTATTGGTTGGAGACGATGCCGGCACACTCAACTTCGCTCGCATTAAGGGTAGCCATACTGCAATGAAGTCTGGTTTAATTGCCGCTGAAACTCTATATGCCGCATTAAGTTCGGGGGGCGAAGGCCATGATGACCTAGTTGACTACGCCGAAAACTTTAACCAATCATGGCTTAATCAAGAACTCACAAAATGGCGAAACTTTGGTCCCTTAGTTCACAAGTTTGGCGGCTTGATTGCTGGCGGCTTAGCGTTTATCGAAATGGGGATCTTTAAAGGTAAACTGCCATGGACTTTAAGCGACTCTAAGCCCGATCACGACACACTAAAACCAGCTGACAAAATGCCTGTAATTGAATACCCAAAGCCCGATAACAAAATCAGCTTTGATAAGCTTTCTTCTGTGTTTTTATCCAACACCAACCATGAAGAGGATCAGCCCTGTCACCTGACGCTACGTGACAATGATATTCCATTAAATCATAATCTGCCGCTGTATAACGAGCCAGCCCAGCGCTATTGCCCTGCCGGTGTTTACGAGATAGTAGAAAATGATGCGGGAGCAAAGCAGTTTCAAATAAATTCGCAAAACTGTGTTCACTGCAAGACCTGTGATATCAAAGATCCAACGCAAAATATTGTTTGGATTACGCCAGAGGGAACGGGTGGACCTAATTACCCGAACATGTAAACCACGCACATGACAAGGGTTAATTGACGGCTAAAGAAGGGGTAATCTTTTCGCCCAGCATGAAAGATGGGCGCTGATACTCGCCCTCTTAGCTGAGCATCAACTAAATCCTGCCTAATTCAAATCGACAACCATCAGAATACAAACGCAGATACTGCTCGCCCTCTTCTGTTTCAAGTTCGCACCACTCTAGCAACTGATAATACATCGGTCTTGAGAGTCTGGCAGCTATACCTGAGCGCAACTCAACACAAGGAATTGCCACCGCAGAATCGGGAGGGTTGGATAAATAACAAGGGTGGCGGTCATTGATGATCACCGAACTATTTAAATTTGTCGTAGCTGTGACTTGACGATTATCGCTGGAGCGATTTAAATCCACGACAACAAAGGGTAAATCCTCAACTACTATCTCTAATAGTTGCTCTGGCGCCAAAAGATAATAGCGGTCATTAAATGCCACTAAGTTTTCGGCCAGCAAATCAACCATCGCCGCTCGTTCAAACACTGAGCCTTGGTAGGACCAATTACCGTTTCGGTGAATTGTAATAGCGATTTTACCCGGCTGTAAATCCAGCAATTCAGCAGCTCGACGCAAGCGTTGATGATTAGTCTCCAAATCAACCGTTTGTTGGGCTATCGATTGCAATAACTGCTCATCAATGCTCACAGCATAATACTCACGTAGCGGACTCTGAGAGCTGTTTAGTCAAACGTATCAATGCATGGTCTAACAACCGAGCACTGGAATTGTCCCGAGCGATGAAGGCTCTTCGCGTAGTGATATGTATAACTTCAATCGTTTTTTCACTGTGCAAATCCAACACTGTGATCTTAAAGCGATGATGCCGCGGCATATACCTGTCTTTATGATTAGCGATCGCGATTTGATCATGAAGCTGACGAGACTCACAGCTTAAGCTTTGCTGCTTACAGCTTAGCAATTCTTCAATGCGAAATAAAAAACCTGCCTTGGGTAAGGTATTAACAGCTAAAGAAACAGGTAATGATTGCACGGCGAAATATCGACGCAATGCCGTCGATAGCTTAGCGGCTAATAATGCATCTTCAGCCGAGACATACACGACTGATGCCCGGCCAATAGGATAGCTATCTTGTAGCCTGATACGGTAACCAGATCCGCTGAGGGCATAAGCATTGAGTTCGTTGACATGGAGCTTTGCAGACGGCACAGCATAATTTTCAGTATGGATACAGGCCGAAAGCATCAAAAAAAATGGTAATAAAAACCAGCGCACAGTGATCCTCCAATTTTTCCGCAGCAATTGATTCACATAAAAAAATATAACCGCCACGAACGGGATAAAACTGCAAATAAAACGGCCGTGCCAAACCCTGAAAAACGTTTCATGCTTTCTGAAATTTATCTCAAGCTAATTTCAGTTTAAATCAACTAAAGCTCAACAAACTACAATAGCCGGACAGCTATCACACCCTCAATTGTCTGCAATTGATCTAACACAGTTTGGGAAGGCTCTGATTCAACATCAATCAAATTATAAGCTAAATCACCACGACTTCGATTCAATAAGTCAATCACGTTAATCTCATGCTCTGCCAAAATAGAAGTGATACTGCCTAACATGTTGGTGACATTTTTATTACTCACCGATAAGCGAAATCCAGAACTGCGGTCTAACACAGCCATAGGAAAATTCACTGAATTAATAATGTTGCCATTTTCAAGATAATCCTGAATCTGATTAGCCGCCATCACTGCGCAATTTTCTTCGGCCTCTTCTGTGCTCGCGCCGATGTGAGGCATAAGAAT
>CALCNB010000018.1 GCA_937897785.1 uncultured Cellvibrionales bacterium
CCGTCAGCTTGCCACCAAAAATACTGATGACTTGAGGCGAGTAGCTATTATCGACATGCAATACTGTTTCTCTGGCTTGCTTGGCGAAACGGCGCACGCTAGTCTTTTGTGGCTGTTTAGGCAGAACCCGTAAGCCTGACCATGCTTGAATAAATTGACCCTGATACGTCGGAAAATAATGAAATAAAACCTTCTTCAGGTAGTGGATCTCGGACTCAGTTGGCTGACTGCTAGCGGGGTTGTCTTGATGCTGGACTTCTGTTGTGCCGATTAATGTGCCTCCCTGCCAAGGCATAATGAAGACGGGTCGATGATCGTCTGGTGATTCTAAATAAAAGATTTCGTCTGATATGACTTGGTCATATTCAAGGTGAGTTCCTTGGACAAGATCAATGTTAGGGCCGGGCTGAGCAAAGTCAATCTGCGCCTGAACGTTTTCAATCCAAGGCCCTGCGGCGTTAATAAGCAGTTGGCAGTCTATGTTGACGGCTTGTTGACTTTGTCTGGCTTCCACATGAACGGTTTTGTTTGTCAGTTGGCTGGCCTTGATAAATGTTGTTTGTTCGAAAACTTGGCAGCCATATTGTTTCGCTGAATGAATCACTGCTTGGGTCAATGCAAGGTCATTGGTTTGGGCGTCCCAATACTGATAAACAGCGATCAAGTCATCTTTTTTTAAACCGGTTAAATTATTCTGCTCGGTCTTTGATAAGCGTTTAAAGCGGGTGTTTTTTCTTAATCCGCCGAGTAAGCTGTAAATGCATAAAGCTAATATCAGTTGCCAACGTTTCAAGCGATTACGGCGATAAATAGGCAATAAAAATTGCCGGCTATGGATTAAATCGGGTGCAATTTTTTCGAGTGTTGCACGCTCTCGCAGTGATTTTCTCACCAAAGAGAATTGACCGGTTTCAATGTAACGCAGTCCACCATGAATCAGCTTACTTGAGCGACTAGATGTGCCATGGCCGATTTGACCTGATTCAATCAATATTGTTGAGTAACCACGGCTAGCCAGAGCTTGTGCGCAGCCAGCGCCATGAATACCGCCACCAATAATTAATACGTCGACTGCATAATTTTTTTCATCCATTAGCGAAGCCTCTGCTTGACGAGTTAGTATTATGCTTCAATGGTTTAATATCATAGCTATAATTGTAGACGGTTTGCTACTGCCTGCATGATGAATGAGGTTTTTGCCCAATGAGCGACCCTGATGCGGTATTTGAACGCTAAATAGGCTTGCTTGATCGGCTTGTAACAGGCATTATCCTGTCTCGTTTTTGATAATTAAGAATAGTAAAGTAACTAATGGTGGTGTTATGAATCTAGAGTATTACCCAATTAGAGGGCGCGGGCCAGAAGGCGACAAGTTTCAATTAGCACGCATTACTGATGAGCAGGGCAATATGTATAAAGGCCAATATGATCAGGCTAAACATTTTGGTTCTGAGCAAGAGTTAAAAACCTATCTGTCTGAGATGTTAAATCTACCGGAGGCAGAACTGTCAGTTAAAAAAATGAGCTTATAAAAAAAGCCTGTGTTTGCAGGCCTTTTTTATAATATTCTGGCTAAGAAAGTATTAAGTAACCGCCAAAAACGATGTAGCTCAGACTAATAATAGCCGTTATAGATACCAGCAATTTTTGGTTGAGACCGAATTTTTCAGCATAATCTCCAGCGATTTGCCAGCCAGCCAAGATTGAGTTTAATCCTGCAAGGATTAATGTTACTGAAAAAAAGATGACGCTTGCTGTGTCTGCTTTCAAATCTTGTAAAACTTCAAAGTTAATGACCCCTGGGCTGGCTAAAAACACCAATAGCCAAAGACCAAAAATAACAATGATTAGATTACTGATTCGCTGGAAAATCCACTGATTTACACCCATACGTAAATACCCGCTAAAATACTCAGTAAAATCCCTAGGCTGATAGCCAGCCAAGAAATAATTTTGCCACTAGAGAAGTCTTCACAATAACCCATGTCCTGAATTAAATGCTTCATAGTCCCCATGCAGTAATAACCAAAGGCGGTTAATAGGCCCCAGACAACAAATTGACCCATAAAATTTTCGGTTATAAATTGCGCGATTTGATCAAAGGCTTCTGGCGATTGGCTGGCATAGTAAACACCAGCAAGTAAGATGCCTAGTCCGACCCAAATAATGACAGCACTGATACGATGGGTGATTGATGCAATGGCTGTGATTGGCCAGCTAAACTTCCCAAATTGAATGTCGACGGGGTTGGTTTTAGTGTTTGCCATATAGACTGCCTTTTTTTAACCAGGGATTTATGCTAATTGAATTTTAGTGAAGCGGATTAATCTATCCGCAGTAATTTAACGCTTGTCAATCGACTGATAATCTCGGCTAGGGTGGCCCGTATAAAGTTGTCTTGGCCGGCCTATTTTATAGGGGGCGCTGTGCATTTCGTGCCAATGGGCGATCCAGCCAACTGTTCTGCCAACGGCAAAAATAACGGTAAACATGCTGGTCGGAATACCGATAGCTTTTAAGATAATCCCCGAATAAAAATCAACGTTAGGGTAGAGTTTTTTCTGCACAAAATAATCGTCTTCTAATGCGATAGCCTCTAATCGTTTAGCGATCTTTAGCAAGGGATCATTTTCTAACCCTAGCTCTTTCAATACTTCGTCAGCGGTTTCTTTCATAACTTTTGCGCGTGGATCGAAGTTCTTATAGACACGATGACCAAAGCCCATTAAGCGAAAAGGATCGTTCTTGTCTTTTGCTTTAGCAACAAATTCGTTGATCCGAGATTCGTCGCCAATTTCTTCTAGCATTTCTAGAACGGCTTCATTAGCGCCACCATGAGACGGCCCCCAAAGCGCAGCAATTCCTGCCGCAATACATGCAAATGGGTTGGCACCTGATGAACCAGTTAGTCGCACGGCGGAAGTTGAAGCATTTTGTTCGTGGTCAGCATGCAATAAAAAGATTCTGTCCATCGCGCGAGCAAGCACTGGATTGACTTGATAGTCCTCGCAGGGATTACCAAACATCATGAAAAGAAAGTTTTCAGCATAGCTAAGATCATTACGCGGATACATAAACGGCTGGCCGATACTGAACTTATAACTCATAGCCGCCAGAGTTGGCATTTTTGCAATCAAGCGAAAAGCAGCGATTTCTCGGTGCTTTTCATCGCTGATATCAAGCGAATCATGGTAGAAAGCTGATAATGCACCGACGACACCGCATAGGATTGCCATGGGGTGTGCATCGCGTCGAAAGCCAGAGTAGAAGGTGCTGAGCTGTTCATGCACCATTGTATGGCGACTGATGGTGTATTCAAAATCTGCTTTTTGGGCTTTTGTCGGTAACTCACCGTAAATCAATAAGTAGCAGGTTTCTAAATGACTGGAGTGCTTAGCCAGTTGTTCGATAGGGTAGCCACGATGAAGCAAGACACCTTTGCCGCCATCGATGAAAGTGATTTGTGATTCACATGAGGCGGTTGACACAAAGCCGGGGTCAAAAGTAAAACGACCATTAGGTGTTAGTTGTGAGATATCGATCACGTCAGGACCAATGGTCCCTTGGTGGATGGGTAGCTCAAGAGTTGGGCCGCCTTCTATGATAAGTGTCGCTTTTGAATCTGACTTGTCGGGCATCGTTGAGTCCTGTTCTTTGGATGAGATTCTTCGTGCCAATGCATTTAATTTTATGCATTAGACGTCCATATTTTTTAATTTTACCTTTTTTTGTAATAAATTGGCAGTCGTAGTTAGCCTTAGTTGGTTTTTTTGTCGGTTTGATTGGCTAGATGGTGTTTTAAGGATCGTTTAATAACAGGTAAAGCTAAGTGAAAAAACGACCGTTTGATATGACCCTTTGATCTTACAAGCGATAAATGCGTTATGTATTGCCGACATTACCGCTCGATTTAAGCGGCTAACTATAGAGGGCTCGACTTTTTTGTCAATAAAGATGATTGAAATGTATCGGTTCTAGCCACGAGTTGATGCAACGGTTATCGACTTTATATGTTATCGAAATTAACTATTCAGTGCATAAATAATGTATAAAGTGGACTTTTATTGTTTCCAAGTAACTAGATGTCTATAATCGCGCTGATTTTTGAAGGATCTTTACGGTTTTTCACCATCATTTCTTCTTTAAGCTTTGCCGCATGGGCGAATGAAGAAAGTGCGCAGCTTCTAAATAAGAAGCGATCTCAATAGCTGGGAAGAGGCTTGTTATTGCTCGAAAATAACGGTTTTTTTATCGCGAGAATGAATCTCTTATTGCAAAATAAGCGTAAAATTCAATGACCCGATGCGTGAGTATTAATTTACCCCAGAAGCGATGCAGATTTTTCCAGATTTAATGAAAGAGATGCTACTCATCTGACAAATTGCAGTGATTGGAGTTAAGGCAGTATGGCAAATATTAGAACGCTTACCTATGATGGTGTCATTGTAGGTGGCGGTGGTGCAGGCATGAGAGCTGCTCTTCAATTGGCACAGTCTGGCTATAAAACAGCCGTTATTTCCAAGGTTTTTCCTACCCGTTCTCACACCGTTTCTGCCCAAGGTGGTATCACCTGTTCCATCGCTAGTGCCGATCCCGATGATGATTGGCGTTGGCATATGTATGACACAGTCAAAGGGTCTGACTATATAAGTGATCAAGACGCTGTCGAATATATGTGCAGTGTGGGCCCTGAAGCCATCTTTGAGTTGGAGCATTTAGGCCTACCGTTCAGCCGGACAGACTCGGGGCGAATTTACCAGCGGCCATTTGGCGGTCAATCTAAGGATTTTGGTGCGGGTGGGCAGGCCGCGAGAACCTGTGCCGCAGCGGATAGAACCGGCCATGCCTTGCTACATACTTTGTACCAAGCCAATATTAAGAACAACACTGTATTTTTAAACGAGTGGTACGCCACTGACTTGGTGAAAAATCAAGATGGCGTCGTGGTCGGTGTTATTGCGATTTGTATCGAGACCGGTGAGACCGTTTACGTGAAGTCAAAAGCTACCGTTTTTGCGACTGGCGGTGCTGGTCGTATTTATGCATCTACCACTAATGCACACATCAACACGGGCGATGGTGTCGGGATGGCGATTCGCGCGGATGTACCCATGCAGGATATGGAAATGTGGCAGTTCCACCCCACGGGTATTTATGGTGCT
>CALCNB010000019.1 GCA_937897785.1 uncultured Cellvibrionales bacterium
ATTGTAATGCCGCGTTCTTGCTCTTGTTCCATCCAATCCATCGTCGCAGCACCGTCATGTACTTCGCCAGTTTTATGTATTTTACCGGTGAGCTTAAGAATACGCTCAGTGGTAGTGGTCTTGCCGGCGTCAACATGGGCGAAGATGCCGATATTTCTGTATTGGGCTAAATCAGTCATGGTCTCACTCGATCCGTCATCATAAAAAGCGCGCATGTTACCGTAAGTGAACACAAAAAAAACGCAAAATTTGCCTATTTTTAGTAAGAATGGCGATTTTATTTCCTATGCCTGCTAAAAAAGGCAAGTTTATTGAAATTTTAGGGGATTCATAGCCATTTTACGGCAGAAATAAGGATTTTAAGCGTTGCTCATTTGCCTGCTATTGTCCTTTTCGAGGAAAATTAGCCGATTGGCGGTTATTGACTAGACTTAGAGAATGAAAACAGGATTAGTACTCTCAGGTGGCGGTGCTCGAGGCGCCTATCAAGTCGGTGTTTTAAAAGCGATCGCTGACCTTCACCCCAAACACAGCAGTAATCCCTTTAATGTGATTACCGGTACCTCGGCCGGCGCAATTAATGCCGTTGGGCTGGCAGCGTCGGCTAATAATTTTCGTTTAGGGGTTAAAAAAGTAGAAAAAATTTGGACCACTCTGAATATCCAACGCGTTGCAAAGGTCCGCGGTCGTGATCTCGCTTTACAAGCCTTGAAGTTGGGGTGCTCTTTTGTGCATCCCCGCTGTACCCAAGGGCAGTCTTTGGCCTTGCTCGATAGCTCGCCGTTGCGAACCTTACTCAGCACTTCTATCCGATTTGAGAATATTCAACAACGGATTGCTGCTGGCCAATTGGATGCCGTATCGGTGACCGCTACCAGTTATGCCTCAGGAAATTCGGTGACTTTTTTTGAGGGGCTTCCTGAACTGAAATGGTGGCATCGAGCAAAAAGAGTCGGTATTCCAGCTCGACTGAGTACGGAGCATTTACTGGCCTCATCAGCCATTCCGAGTATTTTCCCAGCAGAAAAGATTGGCCGGCAATATTTTGGCGATGGCTCCTTAAGGCAGTTGGCGCCCTTGAGTTCTGCTATTCGATTGGGTGCCGAGCGTATTGTCGTGGTAGGGGTTCGAGGAAAAAATACTACACAACTGTCTTTGCGGCGCGATAATCCACCCTCAATGGCCCAAACGATGGGCCATATTTTTAGTTCGGCGTTTATCGATTCACTCGAAAGCGACGTCAACAATGTTACTCAAGTGAATGAAATGCTGGGTATCTTAGCCAATGAGGCTCCAGATTTTTCGTCCAGAACGGTTAAGCCACTAGATTTATTAGTGATTAGACCCTCTATTGACTTAGATGACTTGGCGGCTCAACACCTGCATGATCTGCCTTGGGCTTTTCGGCGGGTATTGCGGGGCTTGGGCGCAGGTCGAGCCGGTGGGGGTAATATTGCCAGTTATGTGATGTTTGAAGCTGCTTTTTGCCGCGAGCTTATTCAACAAGGCTACCGCGACACCTTGGCGGAAGAAGATACGGTTCGGAATTTCTTCAACCTTTAAGCCAATTGCCCACCATCGATTTGCCAAGTTGCGCCGGTCACAAACGACGACTCTGCCGAGGCGAGCTGAGCAAACAAGCCTGCGATTTCTTCCGGTTCAGCCATCGTATCGAGCAGCGGCATTAAGCGTGACAACATCGAGGGCTCTATATCGTCAGGCCAGCGCATTTTATCGTTAATGGCGGTATTCACTCCACCAGGACAAATCGCATTCACCCGCACATTTTTTTTAGCAAATTCAACAGCTAAGGATTTGGTCAGGCCGACTAAGCCATGCTTAGTCGCGGCATAGGTGGCATTGTAGGCTTGTCCGCCTAAACCCGCACTGGATGCCATATTAATAATGGTGCCCTCTGTTTTTATTAAGTGAGGCATGGCTTCGCGGCTGATTATCATAGGTGCTGTAAGATTGATTTGCATGCAGCGATTCCACATCTCAGCGGTAATTTCATGCAGGTGCCAGAAGCTGACAATACCCGCGATATTACCAACAATATCTAATTTACCCCAACGTTTTACCGTAGCTTCAACTGCAGCAATACAGGAATCGTTTTGAGTCGCGTCAAAGTGTAGGCTGTCAGCTTGGCCGCCGTTGTCGACAATCGTTGCCATCGTTGCGTCTAAGCCAGCTTGATCAATATCAGCCAGCATAATGGAGGCGCCTTCTTGTGCAAGCCGGATTGCGGTTGCACGACCAATGCCTGAGGCTGCGCCAGTGATCAGTGCTACTTTATCGCTGAATCGTGAAGGGAAGGTGCTCATAGTTTCCTCAACTTAATATTATTTTGCTTGGGCTAGGAGTAGACTGATCATTATCCTGCTTTTTAGCCAATAATAACCTTACCAAAGCGCTAACTTGAGAATTAAGGAGAGTGGATGAGTACCGAGAGTTGTGATAGCTGTGAAATAACAAAATTGCTTTATCAATACGCTGATTATATCGACAGTGGTGAGCTAGAATCTGTTGCCGCGATGTTTGCCGATGCAAGAATTATTGGCGTTACGGCTGATGGTGGCGAATCGGTGGTTGAAGGCCAAGACGCGGTGTTAGCCATGTATCAAAATTTCACCCGTATTTATGCCGATAGTGGCACACCTCATACCCTGCATGTCACCACCAATGTGATCGTGGATATCGATGAATCGGGTAGCTCAGCCTCATCCAAGTCTTATGCGGTGGTATTTCAGGCGGTCGATGGTTTGCCACTGCAGCCTATTATTGGGGTTCGATATTTCGATGCTTTTGCCAAAACTGGTAAACAGTGGCGTTTTAGCGAAAGAAAGATTGTATCGACCTTAATCGGTGATTTAAGCCAGCATTTACTCACACCTATGTAAGCAAATAAGGGAATGGCTGCTGGAGTTGGCATTGACTGTCACATAGTCTTTAGTCGAAAAGATTGGCTGCCGTTTGCCGATCAATCATTGTTTTCATTCCTTGACTTTACTAGCTTTGATCAGCGCCAGCTAAAAACCTTAAGCATTGGATTGTCTTGTATTATTTACATCACTAAAGCCAATCTTTTTCATAAATAGTTTGACTCTCTATAGCCTCGCCATTAGAATGCGCGCTCTCTTTTTGACGTTAAAACTGACGTTGATCGGTAGCGCGCTGAATTTTTGCGCGTTAATTGCAGTGTTTTTCAAATAAACAAAACACTGGTTCTTTGCTTAGTGAGGTAAAAAGTGGTTCAAAATCAACGAATTAGAATTCGCCTAAAGGCTTTTGATCATAAATTAATCGATCTATCAGCGGCGGAAATTGTTGAAACTGCCCGACGGACAGGCGCCCAGGTACGTGGCCCTATCCCGTTACCGACACGAAAAGAGCGTTTTACCGTATTAGTATCACCACACGTCAACAAAGATGCGCGAGACCAGTACGAAATTCGTACACATAAGCGCATGATGGATATCGTAGAGCCGACTGAAAAGACAGTGGATGCATTAATGAAGCTGGATTTAGCGGCAGGTGTAGAAGTTCAAATTAGCCTTGGCTAACGCAAGTTAGACGAGATGACAGCGCTTTATGCGATAGGCCACTATCAATTAAAGCGAACTTATGTGTAATGCCTGATAACGGATAATGATGAATTATCTTGTTTAAGGGCGGCCATAGCGGGTAATCAGCCCCGTACACTGAGAGGTTTAAACAATGGCTTTAGGTTTAGTGGGCCGCAAAAGCGGCATGACTCGCATATTTACTGAAGATGGTGCATCCATCCCAGTCAGTGTGGTAGAAGTCGAACCCAATCGTATAACTCAGGTGAAAACCCATGCAACTGATGGCTATGATGCTATTCAGGTCACAGCTGGTACCCGCCGCGCATCACGAGTCAATAAAACAGCAGCAGGCCATTTTGCCAAGGCAGAATCAGGTCTTGGCCGTGGTTTGTGGGAAATGCGTTTAGATCAAGCAAGCGAAGAATTACAGGTCGGCAGTGAATTAACGGTCGACACGTTTGAAGTTGGCCAGAAAATTGATGTCACAGGCCAATCAAAAGGTAAGGGATTCCAAGGTGGAATTAAGCGCTGGAACTTCACCATGCAAGACGCGACTCACGGCAACTCGATCTCGCACCGTTCAAACGGTTCGATTGGTCAGTGTCAAACGCCGGGCCGTGTTTTTAAAGGTAAGAAGATGTCCGGTCACATGGGTGCAGAGCAGGTAACTGTGCAGAATTTAGAGGTGGTCAGGATCGATGCAGAACGCAATGTGATTTTGGTCAAGGGTGCAATCCCCGGTGCGCCTGGCGGCGATGTGCTTATTAAGCCAGCTGTCAAAGCGAAAAATTAAACCGGTACTTGGAGGGGGATGAAAACTATGCAGTTAGCACTTGCTGCACCAGGAAAAGCCAAAGCGGGTACGGTTGAAGTATCGGATGCTGCGTTTGGTAGAGAATATAATGAAGATCTTGTCCATCAGGTAGTGGTCGCGTACCTCGCCGGTGGTCGTCAAGGTTCTCGAGCACAGAAAACACGTTCTGAAGTCAGTGGCGGCGGCGCTAAGCCGTGGCGTCAAAAAGGCACTGGTCGTGCGCGAGCGGGAACTATTCGAAGCCCAATTTGGCGTTCGGGTGGCGTCACTTTTGCGGCTAAACCGCAGGATCATTCACAAAAAGTGAATCGCAAAATGTATCGCGCAGGGTTGCGAACCATTCTTTCTGAGCTGGCACGTCAAGAGCGTCTAGTGGTCGTTGAAGATTTCACTTTGGAGCAACCAAAGACAAAAGCTTTAGTGGCTAAGCTTGCCGAGTTCGATATTAAAGATGCACTGATCATCACTGAAGAAGTTGACAGTAACTTATATCTGTCAGCCCGCAACCTGCATAAGGTTGAGGTGGTTGATGTCAGCGGTAGTGATCCAGTGAGTTTGGTTGCTTATGACAAGGTGGTGATAACCGTTGCTGCGCTGAAAAAGTTTGATGAGGTTTTAGGATGAATCAAGAGCGTATATTAAAGGTTTTGGTTGCGCCGCATATTTCAGAGAAAGCGGCCTTGGCTGGCGATGCATCGAATGCATTTGTTTTTAAAGTATTACCTAATGCGACCAAGCTTGAGATCAAGCGAGCGGTTGAGCAGCTTTTCAAAGTGAAAGTTGAAGGTGTTCAGGTGAGTAATTTAAAAGGCAAGCTCAAACGTAACCGGTTTGGCGAGAATCGTCGGCCTGGAATTAAAAAAGCCTATGTTCGTCTTGCTGAAGGGCATGACATTGATTTTGCGCTGGCCGAATAACGGTCCAGTTCAGTAAAGCGTATTTTGGAGATTAGCGAAAATGCCAATCGTAAAGAGTAAGCCAACATCACCGGGACGACGTTTTGTCGTTCGTGTGGTTAATCCCGATCTTCATAAGGGTGCACCTCACAAGGCACTGTTGGCTAAAAAGAGTAAAACGGGCGGACGTAATAATGCGGGTCGCATTACTACCCGTCATCGTGGTGGCGGTCATAAGCAGCATTATCGAATAGTCGATTTTAAGCGTACTAAAGACGGCATACCTGCGAAAGTTGAACGTCTTGAATATGATCCTAACCGGACTGCTCACTTAGCTTTGTTATTGTACGCAGATGGTTCAAGAGCTTACATTATTGCGCCAAAAGGTGTTAAAGCGGGTGATGAAATTATTTCTGGGGAGGCCGCTCCGATTAAGCCGGGCAATACTCTACCATTAAGAAATATGCCTGTTGGTAGCTTGATTCACTGTGTGGAGTTGAAGCCTGGTAAAGGTGCGCAGATGGTTCGTTCTGCTGGCGGCAGTTGTCAGTTGGTTGCTCGTGAAGGTGCTTATGTCACTTTACGTTTACGTTCAGGTGAGATGAGAAAAGTATTGTCTGAGTGTCGAGCGACACTTGGAGAGGTTTCAAACAGTGAGCATAACCTTCGCTCATTAGGTAAGGCTGGTGCGTCCCGCTGGCGTGGTATCCGCCCAACGGTTCGTGGTGTTGCTATGAACCCAGTTGATCACCCGCATGGTGGTGGTGAAGGTCGTACTTCGGGTGGTCGTCATCCTGTATCACCTTGGGGTATGCCAACTAAAGGCTACAAAACTCGTAAAAATAAGCGCACTAACGATTTAATCGTGCGTCGTCGCAAAGCTAAGTAAGCGTTAAGAGGAAAGAAGCGTGCCACGTTCACTAAAAAAAGGTCCATTTATCGATCTTCATCTAATGAAGAAGGTTGAGCTTGCCGTTGAAAAAAATGAGAAACGACCAATCAAAACTTGGTCTCGTCGTTCAATGGTTTCACCCGATATGGTTGGTTTGACGATCGCTGTTCATAATGGTCGCCAGCACGTACCGGTATTTATAACTGAAGACATGGTAGGTCATAAATTAGGTGAGTTTTCGCCTACTAGAACTTACCGTGGTCATGTCGCAGATAAGAAAGCCAAGCGATAAGCTTGCTGGTTAGGGGTTAAATAGATGGAAGTTTCAGCTAAATTATCAGGCGCTACAATATCGGCTCAAAAAGCTCGATTAGTTGCCGATCAAATTCGAGGCAAAAGCGCTGAAGAGGCTTTGGATATTTTGACTTTCAGTAACAAAAAAGCGGCTGATCTAGTTCTCAAGTTGCTTAACTCTGCCATTGCAAATGCAGAGCATAACGAAGGTGCTGATGTTGACGAGTTAAAGGTCTCAAGTATTTTTGTTAATGAAGGTAGAACGTTAAAACGCCTCAAGCCGCGTGCTAAAGGTAGAGCAGATCGTATTTTAAAGCGCTCTTGTCATATAACAGTTAAGGTTGCTGATTAAAGCAGTAAGTTAGGAGTAGACCATATGGGTCAAAAAGTTCACCCAACAGGCATTCGATTAGGTATAACCAAGCAGCATTCATCTGTTTGGTACGCTGAAAGTAAAGATTACGCAGACCGATTGGTTGGCGATCTTAAGATCCGCGAATACATAGAGGATAAGCTAAAAAATGCTTCTGTAAGCAAGGTTGTTATTGAGCGTCCAGCACAAACAGCCCGGATCACTATCCATACTGCTCGACCAGGTATTGTCATCGGCAAAAAAGGTGAAGATGTTGAGAAGTTACGCCAAGACCTTACAAACCGACTTGGTGTGCCAGTTACCATTAATATTGAAGAGATTCGAAAGCCTGATCTGGATGCCAAATTAGTCGCGCAAAATGTTTCTGGTCAGCTTGAGCGTCGTGTCATGTTCAGGCGCGCAATGAAGCGCGTTGTTCAAAATGCGATGCGAGCGGGTGCTGAGGGCATTAAAGTCCAAGTCGGTGGTCGTCTAGGCGGTGCTGAAATTGCTCGAAGTGAATGGTATCGAGAAGGACGAGTACCGCTGCATACCCTACGAGCGGATATTGATTATGCGACCTATGAGGCGTTAACCACTTATGGGATCCTTGGTATTAAAGTATGGATCTTTAAAGGTGAAGTGCTTGATACACCTGCTGTAGCTGAGCAATCAGCCGGCACTAACTAATAGAATTTAGGATAAGAGTTAAGACTGATGTTACAACCTAAACGTACAAAGTTCCGCAAGGTTCAAAAGGGTCGCAATCGTGGCCTTGCCCATCGCGGCAGTAAAGTGAGTTTTGGCGAGTTTGGCTTGAAGTCGACTGGTCGAGGCAGAATTACTGCTAGACAGATAGAGGCAGCACGTAGAGCGATGACTCGCCATATTAAACGTGGCGGTAAAATTTGGATCCGTGTCTTTCCTGATAAGCCAATTACTCAGAAGCCTTTAGAGGTTCGTCAAGGTAAAGGTAAGGGTAACGTTGAATACTGGGTGGCACAGGTGCTGCCTGGCAAAGTACTTTATGAAGTTGAAGGTGTCTCTGAAGAATTGGCTCGCGAAGCGTTTGCGCTTGCGGCGGCAAAGTTGCCATTACCAACAACTTTTGTTAAGCGGACGGTCATGTAATGAAAGCATCAGAACTAAGACAAAAATCAGCTGAAGAATTAGGCCAGCAATTAAATGCCTTATTGGAAGAGCAATTCCGTTTGCGCACTCGTAAAGCCACTGGTCAACTGACTCAGACGCATTTGCTGCAAACAAACCAGCGTGATATCGCACGCATTAAAACTGTATTGAACGAACAGAAGAAGGCGTAAGTAATGGCGGATCAAGAAAATAACGTACGCACAATCACTGGTAAAGTTGTCAGTGACAAAATGGACAAAACCATCACGGTATTGGTCGAGCGAAGAGTAAAGCATGAGTTGTATGGTAAATACATTACTCGCTCTACTAAACTGCATGCGCACGATGAAAATAATGACTGCAATGAGGGCGATACAGTGGCAATTGTTGAGTCGCGCCCCATGTCTAAGACAAAGACTTGGAAGTTACAATCAATAGTCGAAAAAGCGGCTCAAGTTTAAATATATTATTAAGCTTCTTTAGTTTTTGTTAGAAGCACTATAGGTTTCGGAGTAAGGCGATGATTCAAACGGAAAGTTATTTAGAAGTTGCTGACAACAGTGGTGCTCGTCGAGTGATGTGTATCAAAGTGTTGGGTGGTTCGCATCGTCGTTATGCACGCGTGGGTGACATCATTAAAGTTACTGTTAAAGAGGCGATTCCTCGTGGCAAGGTTAAGAAAGGCCAGGTGATGAATGCGGTTGTGGTAAGAACTAAGAAAGGCGTTAGACGCCCTGACGGTTCATTAATTCGCTTTGATGATAATGCAGCAGTGTTGTTGAATCAGACAATGGCTCCAATAGGTACGCGTATTTTTGGACCAGTCACTCGCGAGCTTAGAAGTGAGAAGTTTATGAAAATCATTTCTTTGGCTCCTGAGGTTTTATAGCCGCCTTTTAAAAGCGGTGAGCTAATAGGCATTTTACGAATACAGACGAAGATAGAAAGCTATGAAAAAGATCAAGAGCGAAGATGAAGTCATTGTTCTGGCCGGTAAAGACAAAGGCAAGCGTGGCAAGGTCACCAAAATATTGGATGATGGCCGTGTATTGGTTTCGGGTGTGAATATGATTAAGAAGCATACCAAGCCAAACCCACAGGCTGGTATAGCCGGTGGAATTGTTGAAAAGGAAGCGCCATTACAGGGTTCAAACATTGCTATTTACAACGCAGCAACAAGTAAAGCTGACCGTGTAGGCTTCAGGGTTGAAGACGGTAAGAAAGTACGATTTTTTAAGTCAAATAACGAATTGATTAATTAGGTTTAGGCGTAGAGATGGCTAGATTAAAAGATTTATATAACGATGAGTTAGCGCCTAAGTTAAAGGCAGAGCTAGGTCTTGATAATGTTATGGAAGTACCGCGTATTACCAAAATCACTCTTAATATGGGTGTGGGTGAAGCGTTAGGTGACAAAAAAGTGTTGGAGCATGCAGTCAGCAACTTAGAGCAAATTTCTGGTCAGAAAGTCGTGGTGACGCGAGCCCGTAAGTCAATTGCAGGCTTTAAAGTGAGAGAAGACTGGCCAATTGGCTGCAAAGTCACTTTAAGACGCGAGCGTATGTACGAGTTTTTAGATCGCTTAATTGCCATTTCTATTCCTCGGATTCGTGACTTCCGAGGTTTGAATGCCAAGTCATTTGATGGTCGCGGTAATTATTCAATGGGTGTTAATGAGCAGATTATTTTCCCAGAAATTGATTACGATAAAATAGATACTATTCGTGGTTTAGACATTGCAATAACGACAACGGCAAAAACGGATGATCAGGGCAGGGCGCTTTTATCGGCATTTAACTTCCCATTTCGAACTTAAAGTTAACACTATAGAAAATTAAAAATTCAGAGGCATGATTGATGGCTAAGCAGTCAATGATACAGCGAGAAAATAAGCGGGCAAAAACAGTTGCTAAATACGCAGCTAAACGGGCAGCTTTGAAAGCGATTATAGTCGACCAAAATGCCAGTGATGAAGATCGCTGGAACGCACAAATGGCCTTGCAAAAGCAGCCTAGAAACGCTAGCAGTAGCCGCCAGCGTCGTCGCTGTCAGGTTACCGGCAGGCCTCATGGTGTTTACCGAAAATTTGGTCTGTGCCGAAATAAGTTAAGAGAAGCTGCTATGAATGGCTACGTGCCCGGATTAGTTAAGGCTAGTTGGTAATTGAGAATTTAAATTAAATTTGTGGTGCTTTCCGCTGATTCAGCGGCCTGTGCTGGAGAAAGATTATGAGTATGCAAGATCCTATCGCTGATATGTTAGCCCGAATTCGTAACGGTCAAATGGCTGCGAAAACGGTTGTCAATATGCCTTCTTCTAAAACAAAAGTCGCTATTGCCAAGGTGTTGATGAGCGAAGGTTTCGTCTCTACCGTTGACGTAAGCAATGATGGCGCCAAGGCGGAATTGTCAATTGGCCTTAAATACCACGAAGGACGTCCGGTTATCGAAGAGATCAATCGTGCTAGTCGCCCTGGTTTACGTTCATACAAAGGCAGTGCAGAGCTACCTAAAGTTCGAGGTGGTTTGGGTGTTGCAATTGTCTCTACCAGTAAAGGTTTGATGACAGATAGTCAAGCTCGCACAGCCGGAGTGGGTGGCGAGGTGCTCTGCACAGTATTTTAATGGTTTTAGCGGGTGGTTATTGTGCCCATAACGCCAAGTAGAAATTTGGTCCTACAACAAACAGTTGTTGTGAAATTTAGGTAATTAGATATGTCTCGAGTAGCAAATAATCCTGTCGCAGTTCCTTCGGGTGTTGAGATAAAGCTTGATCAATCAAGCCTGTCAGTTAAAGGTAGTAAGGGTAAGCTCGACCTGTCAATTCATAATTTGGTTGAAATTAGTTTTGATGATGGCACTCTCACTTTTGCTGCACGTAATAGCAGTAAAGAGTCTCGTGCCATGTCAGGTACTTTTCGTTCTTTAGTCAACAATATGGTAGTTGGTGTTGATAAAGGCTTTGAGAAAAAATTAGTTCTCAACGGCGTTGGTTACCGGGCTAAAGCGGCGGGCAAAACCTTGAATCTTACATTGGGTTTTTCTCACCCAGTTGATTATACGCTGCCTGAAGGTGTCACTGCTGAAACGCCCAGTCAGACTGAGGTGGTTATTAAAGGGATCGATAAGCAGTTAGTCGGTCAAGTTGCTTCAGAAATTCGCGCTTTTAGACCGCCTGAGCCTTATAAAGGTAAAGGTGTTCGTTATGCTGATGAATATGTTCGTCGCAAAGAAGCTAAGAAGAAATAATTGTTAATCGCATAGGTTATAAGATGAGTGATAAAAAAATTGCCAGAACACGACGAGCGCGTCGTAGTCGAGTAAAAATGCGGGAGTTGGGTGCTGAGCGATTAAGCGTTAATCGTACGCCAAGACATATTTATGCACAGATTATCTCTGCTACTGGTGATCAAGTGTTAGCAACAGCTTCTACATTAGATGCCAGTTTGCGCAGTGGTAGCACTGGTAATGTCGATGCGGCAAAAGCTGTTGGCGCATTGATTGCAGAGCGCGCTAAAGCAGCGGGCGTCAATGAAGTATCGTTTGATCGAAGTGGTTACAAATACCATGGTCGAGTAAGAGCGTTGGCTGATGCCGCGCGTGAAGCAGGTTTGAAATTCTAGGATAGCGTTATGGCGTTTAATGAGCAAAATAAAGACAACGAAGAAGGCCTTCAG
>CALCNB010000020.1 GCA_937897785.1 uncultured Cellvibrionales bacterium
TAACTGAAGCAGCTGGATACATTGCCCTATTTTCTGTAAGTGATATACCAGTATTCTTTTCAACATTAAGTAATTTCCAAATTGTATCTTTTTCTCTATGGTCTGGACATGCGGGATATCCTGGCGCGGGTCGAATACCATGATATTTTTCATTAATTAGATCTTTCTCATTTAAATTTTCATCTTTTGCATAACCCCAAAATTCTTTTCGTACTCTTTCATGCAGATGTTCAGCAAAGGCCTCGGCGAGTCGATCGGCCAAGGCCTTGATCATAATGCTGTTATAGTCGTCACCTTGCGCTTCAAACTCCTTTGCAAGTTTTTCTGCGTTGATGCCAGTGCTCACCACGAAACCGCCAATATAATCAGTCTTGTTGCTTTCATGAGGCGCAATAAAATCAGCTAAAGATAGATTCGGCTTTTTATTTGGTTTATGAGTTTGTTGGCGGATATGATGTAAGCGAGCCAATTCTTCACCGCGGCCATGGTCTTTATAGATCACAATATCATCGCCATTAATTTGATTTGCCGGCCAAAACTGAAATACCGCCCGTGCCTCTAGTAACTGCTCGTCGACAATACGTTTAAGCATGGCTTGGGCATCATTGAACAGATTCGTAGCCGCCTCACCAACGACCTCGTCAGTTAAAATGCGGGGGTATTTTCCTGCTAAATCCCAAGTAATAAAAAACGGTGTCCAGTCAATATTGTCAATTAAAGTGCCAATGGGGTAGTCAGTTAAGATCTGCCGATCGGTGATAGCCGGGGCAGGGGGCGTATAGTCTTGCCAATTTAATTGTGGCTTATTCGCAATAGCGGCTGAATAGCTTAAAGGCGCGGCTTTCGGTTTTCGATTTGCATGTCGAACCCGAATTTTTTCATAATCGGCTTGTGTTTGCGCGATAAAATCGGCCTTTAAGTCTTCACCTATTAACTGTGTGGCCACTGCAACGCTACGAGAGGCGTCAGGCACATAAATGACCTGATCATTGGAATAGTTTTGGTCGATTTTGACCGCGGTGTGTGCTTTAGACGTGGTTGCGCCACCAATTAATAATGGCACGTGAAAGTCTTGCCGTTGCATCTCTTTGGCAACATACACCATTTCATCCAGAGAAGGGGTAATTAAGCCGCTTAGACCAATCATGTCAACCTTTGCTTCGCGCGCTTTGTTTAAGATGTCTTCACAAGCTACCATCACGCCCATATCGATTACTTCAAAATTATTACACTGCAGGACTACACCGACAATATTTTTACCAATGTCATGCACGTCACCCTTCACTGTTGCCATCAATATCTTGCCGTTGGTTTTTTGCCCCTCTGTTTTTTCGGCCTCGATGTAAGGCTGTAAATAGGCCACCGCTTGCTTCATGACTCGGGCGCTTTTGACCACTTGCGGTAAAAACATTTTTCCTTCGCCAAACAGGTCGCCGACCACATTCATGCCGTCCATTAATGGCCCTTCAATCACCTCAATAGGACGTTCAAATTGCTGTCTAGCTTCTTCGGCGTCTTCAATAATGTAGGTATTGATTCCCTTGACTAAAGAGTATTCAAGACGCTTCCTAACATTGTCTTCGCGCCAAGCAGGGTTTTCATTTTTCGTTTCACTTGCACCGTCATCTTTATATTTGTCAGCAATGTCGAGTAGGCGTTCGGTACTGTCGTCACGACGATTTAAAATGACGTCTTCCACGTGGGTTTTTAGCTCGAAGGGCAGGTCGTCATAAATTGCCAGTTGTGAAGCGTTGACAATACCCATGTCCATGCCGGCCTTAATCGCATGGTATAGAAACACCGAGTGAATCGCTTCGCGAACAGTGTTGTTGCCGCGAAAAGAAAACGACACGTTGCTGACGCCGCCAGAAACCTTGGCATACGGTAAGTGTTGTTTGATCCAGCGCGTGGCTTCGATAAAGTCAACGGCGTAGTTGTTATGTTCTTCAATACCTGTGGCTACGGCAAAAATATTGGGGTCGAAAATAATATCTTCTGGATTAAATTGGGCTTTATCTACTAGTATGCGATAAGACGCTTCACAGATTTCTATTTTTCTGGCTAAAGTATCCGCTTGGCCTTGTTCGTCAAAGGCCATCACCACTACGGCAGCGCCATAGTCTTTACACAGTCGTGCCTTGGCTAAAAATTCTTCTTCGCCCTCTTTCATACTAATCGAGTTAACGATGGCTTTACCTTGTACGCACTTTAGGCCCGTTTCGATAACCTCCCATTTAGAGGAATCGATCATGATTGGCACTCGACTGATTTCGGGTTCAGAGGCCACTAAGTTTAAGAATTTCTTCATTGCGAATAAGGCGTCGAGCATGCCCTCATCCATATTGATATCAATGATTTGCGCGCCGTTTTCAACTTGTTGTCGGGCGACATCTAAGGCGGTGTCGTAATCCTCGTTTATGATCAGTTTTTTGAATTGCGCGGAACCAGTAACATTGCAACGCTCACCGACATTGACAAATAAACTGTCGGCGCCAATATTAAAAGGTTCGAGTCCGCTGAGTCGGCAGTTGACGGCTAAATCGGGAATGGCGCGGGGTGAATTATGAACGGCGACTTTAGCAATCCTTGCGATGTGTTCGGGCGTCGTGCCACAGCAACCGCCAACAGCGTTTAAAAATCCGCGCTCAGCAAACCCGTTTAAATCATCAAACATATCGTCTGGCGTTTCATCGTACTCGCCAAAGGCATTGGGTAAGCCTGCATTAAAGTGACCGCTGAGATAGCAGTTTGCATTATTGGCCAGCTCTTCTACGAAGGGTCGAATCTCTTTAAATCGGCGACCGCAGTTAACACCGACTATTAAGGGTTCGGCGTGCGCGATAGAGTTCCAAAAAGCCGCCGGCGTTTGGCCTGATAATAGCCGACCACTCATGTCAGGGAAGGTCACTGAAATCATAATCGGCACAGTTTTTTCTGGCTGTGCATTGAAAAATGCTTTTACCGCGTAAATGGCGGCCTTGGCATTCAGCGTGTCGAAAACTGTTTCAATTAACAGTAAGTCAACTTCACCGGCAATGAGGTTTTCGGTTGCCTCAGTGTAATCGGAGACTAAGTCATCAAATTCAATATTTCTTGCGCTGGGATCATTCACATCAGGTGAAATGGACGCGGTGCGGGGTGTTGGGCCTAATACGCCAGCGACAAATCGTGGTTGGTCGGGGTTTTCAGCGGTATATTGATCGGCAACCTCTCTGGCCAGTTTCGCGCCTGCAAGATTGATTTCGGCTGCGACTGATTCGAGCGAGTAGTCACCTTGCGCGACGCGAGTACCATTAAAGGTATTCGTTTCAAGAATATCAGCGCCGGCATCAAGGTAGGCGCGGTGAATCTCCTGAATGACCTCTGGTTTTGTTAAACAAAGTAAATCGTTGTTGCCTTTGAGGTCTGTAGCATAATCGGCGAAACGTTCACCGCGGTAATCAGCCTCCTGTAAATTATAGGTTTGGATCATGGATCCCATGGCGCCATCGATCACTAAGATACGCTTAGCCAACGCCTCTTTTAAAGCGGTAATCCGCGCTTGCGCGGTGTGAGTCGCAGATAGAGCTGTTTTTTCTGACATTTTACAAATACTAACCTGAATGCTGGATGGCAAGTTTCGACCATCTATTCTATCAAGAATTACGCTATTAGGCGTAGCTAAGGGGTTAATTTGTAACTATTAAGGGCCTAGCCACTCAGAGTGATAAATGACAGTACTTTAGTTACGCAATAGTCGGCTTAATGGTTTTTAAATTCATGAAAGTCTATCGCTTAGCGATCCGCTTTCGACTAGAATAGGTACAAACTGGTAAAATGATTAGGGGGTAACCACTATGGCTGAATCGCCGCCCAATGCCAATAATGCTGGCGCCGCTGATAAGCAACGATCTTCAGAGGCTGATTTTATTGAAATAGATTTGTCTGACAGTGCCCAAGAATACTTGAAAGGCTTATTGGACAAGCAAGAAGACGACGTAGTGGGTATCCGAATCTTCATTAATGACCCGGGTACACCTAGGGCAGAAACGTGCATCGCCTATGGTCGGGCTGATGATTTAAGTGATGACAATATTGTTCGTGAATACGCCGGTTTTAAGGCATATTTTGACCAGCAAAGTTGGCAGTATTTGGAAGAAGCCAAGGTTGACTATGCCGCTGATCGCATGGGCGGACAGTTAACCATTAAAGCGCCTAATTCTAAAA
>CALCNB010000021.1 GCA_937897785.1 uncultured Cellvibrionales bacterium
TGATCGTCTATCGATTAGCGAGCGAGACGCCGCTTTCAGTAAAGACGGGATTATTATCAGGGCAGGGCACATCGGTGGCCACTATGTTGTTAGTCGGTATTGCGATCACAGCGCTTGCTGGAGCAGCCAATAGTGCTTTGGCTTTTATTGCCGATAATGAAACGTTGCGCCGCATCAGTCTGTGGAATATGGGCGGTCTTGATGGCGCTAATGATCAACGACTTATTTTGGGTGTGTTCATTATTCTTCCCGCCATGTTTATCGTCTGGCGCTCGCATAGGTCTTTGGATGCACTTTTGCTGGGTGAATCTGAAGCCCATTATTTAGGTGTAAACGTCAGTCATCTAAAGCGTCTATTAATTGTTATGGTGGCCTTGGCAGTCGCCACTTCGGTTGCACTGGCTGGAGTGATAGGGTTTGTCGGATTAGTGGTGCCGCATTTATTACGGCTAGTGGTCGGCCCCAGTCACCGACAGTTGATACTGTGCTCAGCCTTGGCTGGGGGTATTTTACTGGTCTTAGCCGATGTGTTAGCTCGGTCGCTGGTCTCACCTGCTGAATTACCTGTGGGTGTCGTAACGGCAGTTTTAGGTGCGCCATTTTTCATTTTATTACTGCGACAGCGTCGCGGTTATGGATTGCAGTGAGTATATGATGAGCGATACTGTATTGCGGTTTGAGTCTGTGTCCCTGCATCGTGATGGGCAGTCATTAGTGAACAGCATCGATTTAAATATGTCAGCCGGGAAGATGTTGGCTGTATTAGGGCCCAATGGTGCCGGTAAAACGAGTTTGCTTAACTGTGTTAATAGCGTTAGTGATTTCAGCGGAACGATTTTATTACAGGATCGATCGGTGGCTGATTATAGTCCTCAGCAGCGGGCCAAAATATTAGCTATGCTGCCTCAGCAGTCAGCGTTGAGTTTTCCTTTTTCAGTGAAAGAAGTCATTATGCTGGGCCGTTATCCTCACAATACAGGCAGCAAAGTTGATACTGCCATTACTGACGAACTGCTTGCAATGATGCAATTAACCGCCTTAGCTGATCGCAGTTATACCTCGCTCTCAGGGGGTGAACAGCAGCGTACGCAAATTGCTCGCGTGTTGTCACAGCTTATTTTAGATGCCGATATGTCGATAAGATCTGGCAGTGTACTGCTGCTAGATGAACCGGTTTCGTCACTCGATTTATCGCATCAGTCTAGTTTAATGGTCTTGCTTAAAGAGTTTTGTGGGGCTGGTTTAGCGATTGGGGTAGTGCTTCACGATTTGAATTTAGCAGCGGCTTATGCCGATCAATGTGCGCTTTTAAAAGGCGGTCAATTGCTTGTCGCTGGTAAGCCAGAGCAAGTAATTACCGCTGAATTAATACGGCAGGCATATGGAATTGAAGTCGAGATTATTGCCCACCCTAAAACGGCCAAGCCACTCGTGATAAGAGAGTTTTAGCGAGCATGTTAAGGCCTAATGTGAATACAAAAAAACTTGCATGGAAATGTAACTGCATTTGCCTAGGCGTACTTTTATTTTTTTCAATTAACTCATTTGTATGGTCTACACCGATTCGTTTGATAGACGATTTAGGCGTTGAACTTAGCTTGGATCAAGCGGCTGAAAGAGTTGTTTTGTTAGGGCCTAATTTAGTCGAGAGTATTTATGCGATTGATGCGGCTCACACGGTTGTGGCAGTGGCTGATCATTCTGACTACCCACCGGAGGCACGAGCAATCCCTCGTGTCGCATCGCACAATACGATCAATTACGAAAAGATTTTAGCCCTAGCTCCCGATTTGGTGGTGGTTTGGGCGTCTGGCTTTGGTGTTGATAAAATACAGAAGCTGAGAGATTTAGGCCTTACGGTCTTTGCTTCAGAGCCGCAACGCTTAGCAGATGTCGAACACTTATTACGAACGCTTGGCCAGTTAACTGGTCATTCAGGCTCAGCCAACCAAGCTGCCCTAGACTATGTGAGGGGCTTAGAGGAGCTCACCCAGCGCTACCAATATCAACGACCTGCTAGAGTTTTTTATCAAATATGGCATCAACCGATGCAGACCTTGAATGACAAACATATTGTCAATGATGTGATTACCTTGTGTGGCGGGATCAATATTTTTGCCAAGCAGCGAGAAATCGCGCCAAAAGTTTCTGTTGAAGCGGTCATTGCTTTAGATCCAGAGCTAATTATTACTGGCGTATCTGATGGCCAAAGACCGTCTTGGTTTGACGATTGGCAGCGTTGGCCCAGTATTACTGCGGTCAAAAAAAATCAGCTTTTTGTGGTGGATGCCGATATTATGGTGCGCCATGCACCGCGTATTTTACTCGGTGCAGAGCAATTATGTCGTTATTTAGCCCAGGCTAGAGCGTCTGACGAGGTCAAAGGTGAGTAACTTGCCGCCCAATAAAGATGAACTTAATGACGATAATCGTGGTAATCGTCTATCTGTCGATGATGCTCATGCTGAGCAAGTGAACCCAGTATCCGCTCAGCAGTCGATCAGCGTACATCCCTATCAGCGCCTAACGCCCGATGTTGTGATTGACGCAGTGGAATCAACACAACGATTCTCTGATGCGAGAATACTTGCGTTAAACAGTTATGAGAATCGTGTATATCAAGTGGGTATTGAAGAGTCTGACCCGGTGATCGTTAAGTTTTATCGCCCAGAACGTTGGACGATGGACCAGATAATAGAAGAGCATGGTTTTACCCAACAACTCTATGAATTGGATATCCCCGTGGTGCCACCACTGCCGATTAACGACAGTGATACGCCGACCTTAGGCAGGCATCAAGATTTTTACTTTTCGATATATGCGCGCCAAGGCGGTAGGGCGCCAGAGCTAGATAATCTTGAACACCTTTATCAGTTGGGACAATTTATCGGTCGCATTCATGCCGTCGGTGCTAGTTACCCGTTTAGGCATCGGGTCGCTTTACGCGTAGCAGATTTTGGTCACAGCAGTGTGGCTTACTTGCTCGAGAAAGACTTTATTCCGGTTGATTTACGAGCGGCTTATCAATCGATTACCGAACAATTACTGGCAGCAATTGATGCATGCTCGCCCGATGACCCACGATTTAATCGCTTAAGTCTGCACGGTGATTGCCATCCGGGCAATGTGTTGTGGCGCAATGATCGGCCGCACTTTGTCGATTTTGACGATGCCATGACCGGCCCTGCCATTCAGGATTTATGGATGCTACTGTCGGGTGATACTCACAATAAGCAACGCCAATTGAGTGAGATTGTCGAGGGCTATGAGGCTTTTTATTCGTTTAATCCGGCCGAGTTGAGCTTAATAGAACCGCTCAGGGCGCTACGGGTTTTACATTACAGTGCTTGGTTGGCACGCCGCTGGGATGATCCTGCGTTTCCCATTAGCTTCCCTTGGTTCAATACTGAACGCTATTGGTCTGAACATATTTTGGAGTTAAAGGAGTTGGTGTCATCCTTGGCCGAGCCCAGTCTAACCCTCCCTGACCCGCTGTAATTCAATCATCGCTGACACTGACCTAAACGGCAGGTTTTTTAGGTCAAAAAAGGCCTTTGATGAACTTTTACGCTTATTGTTTCTCCATTTTCGAACGATATAATAGAATCAGTGACACGGTTTGATACTTTCTTGTAATGAGAGCGTATATCCTTGTAATAACTTAATAAACCACCACATTCGCTTTTGAGGCAAATTAAAATGGGCGCACAATCTGCACAAATACTGACTGAGCAAGAAGAAAAAAATGCTATCGCTGATACGATTTTGCAGGGCATTATCGAGATGCAGCCGCGTTTGCGTGAACGTGCAAGCCAAGCGAAGGGTGATCGCCGAGTGCCTGATGAGAGCGTTCAAGAGCTTCAAGATTTAGGTTTTTTCTTGGCGTTGCAACCAAAACGCTACGGCGGATATGAATTAGACCCGCAGCACTTTTTCAAATTTAGTATGGCACTTGCCGAAGGCTGTATGTCCACTTCATGGGCGATGGGTATTGTTGCTGTTCACCCTTTTCAGTTGGCTCTAATGCCTGACCAAGCTCAGCAAGACGTTTGGGGCGATGATATTCATACTCGTGTCAGTTCATCCTATGCTCCTATGGGCAAGGCGGAAGCTGTCGAAGGCGGGTTTAAATTTAGTGGTCGATGGGGTTGGTCCAGTGGTTCAGGCCACTGCACTTGGGCCTTGTTAGGCGGCATTATACCTGGCGAGGGTTATCGAACTTTCCTAATCCCTAATTCCGATTATGAAATAGTCGACACTTGGCAAGTAATGGGTCTTCAGGCTACTGGTAGTAATGATATCGTGGTTAAAGAGGTATTTGTCCCTGATCACCGAACCCATAAACAAATGGATGGTTTCAATTCAACTAATCCTGGCTATGCTGTGAATAAGGCACCGGTTTATCAAATTCCTTGGGGCCAAGTCTTTGCTCGTACCGTCTGTACTCCAGCGATTGGTTCTTGTAAAGAAGCGCTGCGTTTGTACAAAGACTTAGTTAAAAATAAAGCCAGTGCAGATCCCACTAAATTAGCCGGTGACGTTGGCACTAACGAACGTATTGCGTTTGCAGCCAACGGTATCGATGAAATGGAATGCATTTTGATGCGTAACTTTGACCGTATGATGGAATGCGTTAATGCAGGCGAAGAAATCCCCATGGATGAGCGCATTATGTATCGCTATCAATCATCGTTGATTATTGAAAAGAGTATCGCGGTGGTCGATCATTTATTTAATGTTGCCGGCGGCGGTTCGGTGTTTTTAAATAGTGAGATTCAACAACGATTCTTAGATATTCATACCGCAAGAGCCCATGTTGCCAACAACCCGACCAGCTTTGGTCGTAATTTAGGCGCTACGCAGTTAGGCCTTGAAAATGGTGATGTGTTTTTATAACGCAGTATAGATTAAGAAAAAAAGCCCGATCATCGTTCGGGCTTTTTTTTTGCTGTTTTTTGGTTAGCTGTCAAAAATTAAATACCGCGCAAGCGCTCGATGGCTTTCATTGCGAGCACGTCGTCGGCAGGATCTTCGGGAATAGGGAAGGTGATTCGTTTGGTCAGGCCTTGATAGCGCTCGATCATCACCTCAGCGATTTCATCGTAAGTGCCCTTCGGTACAAACTCGTGAAGCATCTCATCGGATAAGATATCTTTCATCACCGACCAGTTACCTTCACGGGTCATATCGAGTAATTGCTGCCCTTTCTCCTGCCAACCGAACAGCTCTAAGCTCGGCCAATAGGCCGGCGTGGAGTAAAGAAAACCCAATAGACCACGTTGCTTTTCCCACTCGGCATCGACAGTCGTTTGGTCTTTACCCGTGGCTGTCAGTGGGCCAAGAATCAGTTTAAAGTCATCGTCATCACCACTGCGCCCGCTACGCGCAAAGCCCTCATTAAGACGAGGAATGCAGACTTCGCGAATATAGCGTGGTGGCGTATTGGTTGGGTGGGTGATCATCCCATCGGCGATAGCCCCCACCATTTTGGTCATGTTCGGGCCAACCGCGCCAGCTAAAATAGGGATGTCAGGGTGTTCAATTGGCCCAGGATTGAAAAAAGGCTGTAATTTAGAGAATTGATAATATTCACCTTCAAAGTGCAGTCGCTCGCTGGTTTGAAAGGCATTAAAAATCGTCCTTAGCGATTGCATGTACTCGCGGAGGTGAGGAACAGGTGAGCCCCAGTGGGCGCTATAGCGCTTTTCGATATTGCCTTTCACCTGTGTGCCAAGGCCAATTTCGAAACGTCCTTTGGACAGCTGTTGTAAGTCCCAAGATGCGACGGCAACGGTCATAGGACTGCGTGGAAAGGCGACTAAGACACTAGTAGAAACCACTAAAGTCGAAGTTGCATTGAGTGCTAAGGCGGCCAACAATAGGCCGTCGTGAACCGCATCGGGAACTTGCAAGCCGTTAAATCCCATCGCTTCCGCGCGTTTCGCGTGTTCGCCAATTTCAGCGGGAGACATGGTTTCGGGGGTGGCAGCGAAAACTTCAAACATGCGGCGTCCTAGACAGAGTTAGAGGCGATAATATCGACTGATTTATAGGCTTTCATTATAGTAAGTCATTTTATTATAACTATGGCTTACAATGTGTAAAGTGACGTTTCCAGCCATCGAAAAGTTGGAGTCTCCACCCTAGTGGCCATGATCAATAACTTTAAGTGATTACGATAATTAAGTGGGTAGGTATGACGAATAAACAAGTACGTAAAGTTGCCTTTATTACCGGTGCTAGTCGAGGCATCGGCGCCGAATCAGCCGTGGCCTTGGCCAAAGCCGGTTGGGATGTAGCAATAACGGCGAGAACCTTGAATGAGGGTGAGGCACAAAATTATGCCGTCGGCCAGCGAGCACTGCCCGGCAGTTTAGCGGCAACAGCTCAGGCGGTGAATGAAGTCGGTGGTGAGGCGCTTTGCTTAAAGGCGGATATTCTTGATCAGGCGTCGGTTGTTGCTGCCGCTGAACAGGCGATCGCTCATTATGGTCAGATTAATTTACTGTTTAATAACGCGGTATATCAAGGCGAGGGTAATCAACAAAATTTGCTTGAAGTGACCGATCAACAGCTTAAAAATATTTATCAAAGTAATATTTTTACGCCGTTAGCCTTAGTTAAAACGTTACTGCCAAGCATGCTGTCACTAAGTTCAAGCACGGTGATTAATATGGTCTCATTTACAGCTTTTAATGATCCACCTGCACCGGCTAGTGAGGGCGGTTGGGGATTTGCTTATCCGTCATCAAAAGCAGCATTTGGTCGAATGGCAGGTTCTCTGCGGGCTGAGCATAAAAATACCGGCTTAAGAGTCTTTAATTTGGAGCCTGGAACGGTCATTACTGAAGTGATGCGAGAGTTAGGTATTGATGAAAAGGTGTTAAAGGGTTTTAAATCTTGCACCCCGCAAGCGATTGCATCAGTAGTGGCGTGGTTGGCTGAGAA
>CALCNB010000022.1 GCA_937897785.1 uncultured Cellvibrionales bacterium
ATCGCTAAAGAAACCAAGAAAGTATTTAAGCAACAAGGTTTGGATATTAGGCTCGGTACTCGAGTGACTGCCACTGAGGTAACCGGTAAGGGTGCTAATCGTCAGGTAATGGTTGAGTACAGTGATGCTAAGGGCACTCAACAAGCAAATTTTGATCGTTTGATTGTCTGTGTTGGTCGTCGACCTTTAAGTGAGAATTTATTAGCACCGGATTCGGGTGTTAGTTTAGATGAGCGCGGTTTTGTATTTGTGAATGAACAATGTGAAACCGATGCTCGGGATATTTACGCAGTCGGTGATATCGTTCGTGGTCCTATGTTAGCCCATAAAGGTTCTGAAGAAGGTGTGATGGTCGCCGAACGCATCGCCGGCATGCAAACTCAAATTAATTATGACAACATCCCAGGCGTGATATACACCCATCCCGAAATTGCCTGGGTGGGTAAAACTGAGCAGGAGCTCAAGGCCACGGGCCACGACTATAAAGTGGGTTCCTTTCCTTTTGCGGCCAGCGGCAGGGCTTTAGCGGCCAATGAAACAACGGGCATGGTAAAGATGATTGCTGATGCCCAGACCGATAGAATTTTGGGCTGTCATATTATCGGGCCTAGTGCGGCCGATTTGGTTCAGCAAGTAGTGATTGCTATTGAATTTGGTGCGAGTTCTGAGGATTTAGCGCTGACGGTCTTTAGTCATCCGACTGTTTCTGAGGCCGTTCATGAGGCGGCTTTGGCCGTTTCTGGCCACGCCATCCACATTGCTAACAAGCGTCCTCGTAAAAGCTAGCGAAGATTACCGTCATATCACATTGCTAATGGTGATATGACGGTATTCGGTCTTGCTTAACACCCCCTTTTCTTGCGAAAATCTCCGCTTCGTTTTGACAGCGAAAATACCAACATTAAGCATTTATTATTCTTTTCATAACCCTCTTGAAGGCAATTGCAGCTCCCTGTCCACCCCAATGGTATGGCTGTTTTGGCTCGTCAATAATTATTATAGATAATAACTGAGGATCTTCTTCTGGGAAAAATCCCACAAAATTTGATATAAATTTTTTATTTGAATATTTTCCATTTATCCATTTTTGCGCTGTACCTGTTTTACCCGCTACTTTCCAACCTGAAATTTCAGCATTGATACCAGTACCATCTAAAATTACATCTCTAAGCATTTTTTTTATTTCGACCATAGTTTTTTCATCTGCAATTTTTCTTATGATTGTAGGTTTTTCAATACGGACAGATAAGTTTTCGCTGTTAATTACTTGTCTGATTAGCTTAGGTTGAAATAAATAGCCTCCATTAGCTATAGCACAATACGCCATTGCTAATTGAATAGCAGTTACTCCAACTTCATGGCCCATTGCTATTTGCCCTAAAGACACTGCACTCCAATTAATAAAAGGATTTAAGGTTCCTTT
>CALCNB010000023.1 GCA_937897785.1 uncultured Cellvibrionales bacterium
AATGGCGGCAATATTATCAGCTACACTGAGGGTCCTGAAGATTGATGGCTCCTGCGGCAGATAACCTAAACCAAGTTTAGCTCTGCTATCGATCGCCTTATGGGTAATGTCAGTGCCATTGATTTCAATAATGCCATTATCTGCACGGACAATACCAGCAATCATATAAAAGCAGGTGGTTTTGCCAGCGCCATTAGGTCCTAAAAGGCCAACAACTTCGCCGCTATTGATCATCAGAGAGACATCGTGAATAACTTTTCTGCGATTATAGCTTTTAGCAAGATGTTTAGCGATTAGTTGGCTCATAGTTATGGCATATCTTCGTTGCTGGATTTGGGTTTGATCACGGTGTGGACACGAGTATTAGTATTTTCAGGATTTGTTTTAGCTTTAATACTTTGCATGTGAGTAGAGTATTCAATTCTATCGCCTGTTACAATATAGCCTGCTTGATCAATTGACGCATTGCCTTGAAGTCGTATGATGCCCGACTCGATGAAATATTCAAGCTTCTTTGCTTCTGCTTTAACCGTCACTCTGCCGCTGCTATCGTGTTGATGGAAAAAAGCTGGTTTGCCAATAGCTTCAATAGCACTGTGTTGTTCTTGGTCTTCTTCACTCATGTCGCTGTTGTATAAAGTGATAACAGTGACCATATCACCGCGTAAAAGCAGTGATCCTTGCTCAACAATGACGTTGCCTCGGTAAATCGTTTGTCCCAAGTTACTAATACTTTGAGCATTATCAGCGCTAATTTGAATGGGCTGTGAAGGTTGGTCTGCCCAAGTGGGGCTGAATAACATAGACAGTATAATTATTGGCAAAATAAAGCTAGCACATAAAAAGTTAGCCGAATGATTGTTATTTCTTGAACCATTATTATCAGGGGTTGATGACACTTTTCACTCCAGATAGAAGCTGCCACTGATCTTTGTTAAGGTCAGCTTCGAGGCCTGAGGCTGTTGTAGTGGTAGTAGGAGACTCAATGCTAATGGCTTGATCAGTTGATAAAATGTTGGCCTTAGAATCGATTGTTAAAGATTGAGTGAAGACTTTAGCCTGTCTATCTATATCGTTGATTTCCACATTACCTGTTAATTGTGTTTTTTTATCTCTGTGCCCGATTAAACCCTCATTAGCGGTAATAGTTAATGGCTTGTTGTTTTTTTCGTGGATTATCATGTGCGGTTGAATAAGTCGTAACTTGTTATTCTTAGAGTCTTTTGTGGCAGTGAATTCTTGCTGGGTGGATGCGTGAGAATCCTTATTTTGATCGTTCGTTTCAGTAATCATTTCTGCACGATTTGCAGTTAAATGTTGTCGCAATTGGCCTTGAGAGTCGAACTGACGAATTTCTACATTATCTAAGATGCTAACCGGTTGTTGCTTATGGTTTGAGGCAGGGTTTGCTGTATTGAAAAGTGAATTGAGATTTAGATTGAGCGCATAGAAGGCGATCATCGCGCAGCTAATACCCAGTGCGAGCAAGTTGCGAATCTGCTTTTGACGTTTTTTTGCAAACATAGACCACTGCTTAATTCAATTTATTAATTTTTGCTCCGAAAAGTATCGATGCTTTTATCATACAGGTCATTTGCGCAGAGAATTAACTCGGCTAACTCTCTTACGGCGCCATCGCCGCCGTCTTTCTTTGATATCCAATCGGCGACCGCTTTCACTTCGGTGTTAGCATTGGCGACAGTAGCACCTAACCTAACATTTTCAATAGCGCTTAAGTCGGGTAGGTCGTCACCCATATAGGCCGTTTGCTCTAAAGTGATGCCGGTTATTGATAGTAATTCATCCAGTGCCATAAGTTTATCTTCTCGACCTTGGATGAGGTGCTGGATAGAAAGTTCATTCGCTCGACGTTGAACGATGTTAGATTCGCGGCCAGTAATAATAGCGACTTCAATGCCTTGATTTTGCAATAGCTTAATTCCTAAGCCGTCTGCAATATTAAAGCATTTCAGTTCTTCGCCATCATTGCCAAAATAAAGTTTTCCATCACTTAAAACGCCATCCACATCCAATGCGAGTAACTTTATTCCCTGAGCTAAAGACAGAATGTTTGAGTCAAACGATGCGGCTAAATTTTTATTCTTTTTCATGCTAAACCAGCCTTTATAAGGGCATGTAAATGGACAACACCTAAAACAATATTGTTATCCGTGGTTACTGCAAGGCATGAAATATTATTATCTTCAATAATCTTCATTGCCTGTGCTGCGAGCATGTCATCACTAATGGTGATTGGGTTTTTGATCATGAGATCGCTCATGTTTGTGTTGTGTAGATCATCGCGGCGATCTATCGCTCGGCGTAAATCTCCGTCAGTAAAGATGCCCAGTAAGGCATGACTTTGATCAGTGATTGTCGTCATACCTAAGCCTTTTTGGCTTATTTCCATAAGACCTTCGGCCAGTAAGGCCTCTGGTTTCACTTGCGGAAAGTCTGTTTCCATTACGTCACTGACCTTTAACAATAGCCGTCTGCCGAGTGTGCCGCCTGGATGGGAAAATGCAAAGTCCTCAGCGCTGAAGCCACGAGCTTCTAACAGCGCAATAGCCAGCGCATCGCCCATCACTAAGGCCGCTGTTGTGCTGGATGTCGGCGCAAGACCAAGCGGGCATGCTTCCTCTTCAACGCTGACATCAAGATGTATATCAGCACTTTGGGCCAGGGTCGATTGCAAGTTGCCTGTCATTGCAATTAATGGCACACCTATGCGCTTTATCAGCGGGAGTAATGTCAATAGTTCATTGGTGTTGCCTGAACCAGAAAGGGCAAGTACGGCATCGTTAGATGTCAGCATGCCAAGATCACCGTGACTGGCTTCAGCGGGGTGCATAAAGAATGCAGGCGTCCCTGTACTTGATAGCGTGGCAGCAATTTTATTGGCAATATGGCCTGATTTACCTATTCCGGTTACGACCACGCGGCCCCGGCATTGCATAAGCGATTCGCAGGCTTGCTCAAAGCCTTTATCAAGACGATGGAGTAAGGCATGGATTGACTTTTGTTCCATTTCAATCGTGCGTTTGCCGATAGCGATGAAATTAGGCTTTTTACTCATGGTGATAATTGACTCAGGTCTTTAATCGTTTGTGGACGTCAATGGTAGTGAACTTTAATGGTAGTGAACAATAAGGGTTGATTGTAAATCCTTACACAGGATTAGGCTCGTGATTAGTTGGCACTGATCAAGCGAATGATTAAGCAAAAATGCCAATGACATCTCACATATATGGCGATGTGGCCCAGTGCTGTTAAAAGATCAATGTGTAATAAAAGCCATAACTAAGCAGTAGAAGCAGGCCGACGGGTCGACCCAGTGACGGTGTTTCAGATTTTTGCCTAAGGCTGGCCAAGCCGACTATTGCGACCAATGCGAGAGTCAACAACACCATGACAAATAGGTCTCTATTAACTGTCATGGCGGTTAATGAAGAGGGTGAAAGGATGCCTGGAATAGCCATAACTGCTAGTATATTCAATATGTTAGATCCGATAATGTTGCCTATGGCGATATCGTGATGCCCCTTAAGTGCGCTAGCTATCGACGCGGCTAATTCTGGTAAGCTGGTGCCCAGCGCAACGATGGTTAAGCCAATAACCATTGGGCTGACGCCAAAATGCTCAGCTAATGTTTTAGCTGACCAGACCAATAAATCCGCAAAGCCAAGCAGTGCTAATAGGCCCATGGCCACGTAAATAATAGCTTTTAGGTGGTTTAATTCTGGCGGAATTGCTCTTTCTGCCAATTCGCTTGAAGAAATTGGCTTAGCGCGGCGCGCGTCCCAGATGAGCACTAAGGTAGCCAGTAAAGCCGCTGTCAGAAGACCAATGCCTTCAAGAGCGCTTAAATACAAGTCCCACAAGAAAAAGACGGCAAGAAAGGTGGCTATGAGTAATAAGGGGATTTCAAGCCGCATTAGACCGGTATTGATCGGTATGGCAGCAATGATTGCTGTGACGCCTAATACTAAGCCAATATTCGCGATATTTGAGCCGATCGCATTGCCAATAGCCAAATTAGGTACACCGTCCAAGGCTGCCTCTGCAGAAACAAACATCTCCGGCGCTGATGTGCCAAAGGCTACGACCGTTAAGCCGATTAAAACCGGCGTCATTCCTAAGTGTTTAGCGAGTGAGGCGCTGCCGCTAACAAATACATTGGCGCTCCAGACCAGTCCAGTAAAGCCGATAATGAGCGTGGTCATAGCGAGAATAGAGAGAGGCATAAATTTCGTTTTCTAATGTTATTGACTTTAATCGTTAAAAAAATGCCATACTGTATAAATATCAACCTACTATGGCAGTTCTGAACCCGCTGATGAAGCCAGCATTGCCAGTATTTTTGTTCTAAGCTTGCGAACTTTTGTGCTGTTTTTTTACTGTGGTTTTGTGCTTGACCATGAGAAAATACGCCATTGGGTGAATTTGAGAATTATCTACACCGTTGAGCGCAATCGTCTTTAAGGTAGAAACTATACAGTAGGACATCTGTTGCGACAACGCAGCGACAAGACTTAATTTCTTAAATTCCCAATCAAGGGGAATTAATTGCGTTCGTTTTTATCAAATTAGTGATAGTCAAAGGATAGTGAAGCGATATGACGTTAAAAGTTCAATGCATAGCAAGGTTAAAAAAAATACGCTCTATGGTTTGGCTTCCTTTAGCCATTTGCTGGGTGAGTGCGAGTTCAGCACAGCTCAGCCTTGCGACCAATGATAATGTTCAATCGATACAAGCAGAGCAAGCGACGACAGAAGTAATCGCGGCGCATCAAATGGTAGAAGCCATGACAGATGACTTGCTTTTATTAATTGAGGCTGCACAGCGTTATTCGGCAGACGATAAGCAGCGTTTTTTTGTTGAGCTCGATGATTTACTTAGACCTGTTATCGATTTTAAATCCTTTTCGCGAGCGGTCATGGGTAGGCATGCAAGCGCAAAGAAAATGGCGATGCTCTCAAGTGAAGAGCAGCAACGCTTGATGAATCAAATCGAGCGATTTAGCGGCGTATTTTCTGTGTCATTAATACGAACCTATGGTAAAGGCTTACTGGCATTTGAAGGGCAAAAAATTGAGGTAGTTGTGCCCACTGATGTCAATCCCTCAGCAACTAAAGCGAGAGTCAAACAATTGATTTATGGCGATCGACAGCAACCCTATGAGATTCAATACACTTTACGAAAGGACTCTCGAGGGCAGTGGAAATTGCGTAACATGGTTGTTGAATCAATTAATTTGGGTAAGATTTACCGAAACCAATTTGATAGTGCCGTTGAAGTTTACGAGGGTAATATCGATAAAGTTATTAATAACTGGTCTGCTTCTGGTGATGATACTGCTGCGCAAGCCCAATAGTCAGCTGCTAAGCTAGCCGTTAAGATTTTTTAGAGAACAGTATTATGCAAAAAGAAATTATCGATTTAATTCAGACACATATTAGTGCCGATCATCTTGACGTTGAATTATCAGGTAACCATTGTTCTGTCACGATTGTCAGTAAAGAATTTGAAGGTCTGTCAGCGGTAAAAAAACAGCAGCGTGTTTATCAGTGTTTAAATGAAAAGATTGCCTCGGGTGAGATACACGCAGTGAATATACGCGCCTTAACACCATCGCAATGGCAAGCTAGCATTTAAGCTTATTAAAAAGAAGATTCCATGGATAAATTATTAATTAACGGCCCTTCAAAAATTGAAGGTGAAATTCGAATTTCGGGTTCAAAGAATTCAGCTCTGCCTATCTTAGCGTCAGGATTGCTCAGTAAGGGATCAGTAAGAATAGGTAACTTGCCGCATTTGAATGACGTTACTACCATGATCGAATTGTTAAGCTGCTTAGGGGTTGATTTACTGATCGATGAAAAGCTGGGTGTTGAATTAAATGCTGAAAAAATAACGCAGTTCACCGCACCGTATGAGTTGGTTAAAACCATGCGAGCATCAATACTCGTGTTAGGCCCATTGCTGGCGCGGTTGGGTAAGGCAAGAGTGTCTTTTCCCGGCGGTTGTGCCATTGGCAGTCGTCCAGTTGACTTACATTTGCGGGGTTTTGAAGCGCTGGGTGCTACTGTTACCGTCGAATCGGGTTTTATTGAAGCGGTGGTTGATGGCCGATTAAAAGGCGCTCATATTTTTATGGACAAAGTCACCGTGGGCGGCACTGAAAATATATTAATGGCTGCTACCCTCGCTGAGGGGCGATCGATTATTGAAAATGCTGCTCGAGAGCCTGAGGTGGTGGATCTGGCCAATTGCTTAAATGCGATGGGCGCTAAGATTAGCGGCATCGGAACCGATAAGTTGATCATTGATGGCGTTGAAGAGTTGCATGGCTGTGATTATGATGTGATGTCTGATCGAATTGAGGCGGGTACCTTTTTAGTCGCTGCGGCAGCGACTAGGGGCTGGATTAAAGTCAAAG
>CALCNB010000024.1 GCA_937897785.1 uncultured Cellvibrionales bacterium
ATCGCCTAATTCCATTGCCGCCGCCATACCAGAAGTGATAGCGTATATATTCTTCAGTGCGCCGCCTAACTCGACACCAAAAATATCTTGACTGGCATAAACTCTAAAGTAGTTACTTTGCAATACCGATTGGACTGCCTCAATAAGTTGCGAATCTTCACTGGCAATGACTGTACCGGTTAACTGTCGCTGTACGATTTCAACTGCTAAGTTGGGACCGCTCAACACACCGATGGCATTATTGGGTAATTCTTCTTTGAGTACTTGACTCATTAATTTAAAACCAGCTGATTCTATGCCCTTGGTAACACTAACAACCATTGTTTGAGCGGAGATAACATTCGAAATTTTCTGACTAACAGAACGACAGGAATGACTGGGAACGGCAACAAATACGATATGTGCATCGATAACTGCTTGGTCTATGTCCGTGGTGGCCTTTACATGCGGGTTTAATTTGAAATCTGCGAGATAGTAACTATTTTTATGCTGCTGATTTATCTCATCAGCACGTTCTTGGCTGCGCAGCCAAAGTGTTGGTCGTGCGCCACTCTCTGCGATTAAATTACATATTGTTGTGCCAAAACTACCTCCGCCAAGAACGGCAATCTTTAATGCTTCTTTCATAGGGTAACCCTTATGCGCAATGAAGGTAAAAGGCCAACAAAAGTTAAGAATATTTGATTGAGCCTAATGCCAGGACAGTTTTTGAATTTAACTTAATGATACCATCAAGCAACTGATCCTGACACTTATGCTCAGTGTTTATGCGCTCAATTCAAGAAGCAACTTATTTAATCGAGCCACAAAACTCGCTGGATCTTCCAAGCTATCGCCAGCTGCCAATGCCGCCTGATCAAACAACAACCTACTTAACTCGCCGAAGCGATCTTCATCTGACTCATCATCTAATTTTGCAACCAATGGGTGTCCTGGGTTAAGTTCTAAGATTGGCTTTGATGGCGGCAACTCTTGACCTGCAGCCTCCATAATTCGTCGCATTTGTGCGCCCATATCATGATCGCCAACAACCAAACAGGCCGGTGATTCTGTCAATCGATTAGTTACTCTCACTTCCTCTACCAGCTCAGATAAAATTGTTTTGACTCGCCCGACTAGATCTTTATTTTGCTCAGTAATTTCTTCCTGTTCTTTTTTGTCATCGTCATTATCTAGCTGGCCTAAATCAAGCTCTCCTTTAGCCACATCTTGCAGCGGCTTACCGTCAAACTCCATCATATGACTCATCAGCCAATCATCAATACGATCATGCAGCAATAAAACCTCTACGCCTTTCTTTTTAAATACTTCTAGGTACGGGCTGTTTTTAGCGGTAGAAAAGTTTTCTGCGGCTACATAGTATATTTTTTCCTGACCTTCTTTCATTCTTTCGACGTACGCTTCGAAAGACTCAGTTTGCTCAGCTGTATCGTTATGAGTAGTCGAAAAGCGTAATAATTTAGCTATCTTTTCTTTATTTACTAGGTCTTCAGCCGGCCCCTCTTTTAGCACGTTCCCAAATGCAGCCCAAAAGTTGGCATAATCATCAGGAGACTTTTTAGCCATTTTTTCCAACATATCAAGCACTCGCTTTGTCAATGCTGAGCGCATACTCTCGGTAGTACTATCCTGTTGTAATATTTCACGGGAAACATTTAAAGGCAGATCATTGGAGTCAATAACGCCCTTAATAAACCGAAGATAGATAGGTAAAAACTGTTCAGCGTCATCCATAATGAAGGTTCGTTGGACATAAAGCTTTAAGCCTCTGGCGGTATCTCTATTCCATAAATCAAAAGGCGCCTTCTTAGGAATATAAAGCAAGCTGGTGTATTCAAACTTACCTTCAACCTTGTTATGGCTCCACTTAATTGGATCTTCAAAATCATGAGAGATTGATTTATAGAATTGATTATATTCATCGTCTGAAACATCACTACGCGACCGCGTCCAAAGAGCGGTTGCATCATTGATGGCCTCAAATTCTGGTTCAGCCTCGACGACTGGTTCAGGCTCAGCACCGTCTTCAGTAGGCATTGGCGGAGACGGTTCTTTAATCATCATGACAGGAATTGCAATATGATCTGAATATTTCTTAACGATGCTTTTTAATCGCCAGCTGTCAGCAAAATCATTTTCTTCATCTCTGAGATGAAGAATTACCATTGTTCCTTTTTCATGTTTTTCAACATTCGCAATATTAAAATCAGCATCACCCGTTGATTCCCAATAAATGCCTTCGCTAATCTCAGTACCGGCCCTTCGCGTTAATACCTCCACGCGATCTGCAACAATGAAAGCAGAGTAAAATCCCACACCAAATTGGCCAATTAATTGGCTATCTTGCTGTTCGTCACCGGTCATATTTTTAAGAAACTCGGCCGTTCCTGATTTAGCGATAGTACCTAAATTGTTGATAACTTCTTGCTTAGACATACCAATACCGTTATCACTAATAGTAACGGTGTTACTGTCCTTATCGAATTCAATTTTAATCGCTAGCTCAGCACCACCCTCAAGCAAGGAATTATCATTCAAAGCTTCAAATCGTAATTTATCTGCCGCATCTGAAGCATTCGATATCAATTCACGTAGAAAAATCTCTTTATTGCTGTATAAAGAGTGAATCATCAACTGCAGTAGCTGCTTGGCCTCAGCC
>CALCNB010000025.1 GCA_937897785.1 uncultured Cellvibrionales bacterium
TTCCTGTCACCATGTCTCCGTTGCTCCCTACGCTTGGAGATATTGTTACTGTTGATGTGTTTGGCCGCTTTTGGGTTGTTTATCCTGTATAGCGCCAGTGGTAAAGATATCGACAGGGTGACTCGTCAATTAATTTTTCTTGCGATTGCTTTTTTTGGTCTGGTCGTGGTTGCTCAGTTCAAAGTCGAAATCTTAAAAGTACTAGCGCCTATTGGTTATATTGGTGGTATTGTTTTGCTGTTACTTGTCGCTTGGTTCGGCGATGACTCAAAAGGTGCGCAACGTTGGCTTGATGTATTTGGCATTATCCGTTTTCAACCGTCCGAATTAATGAAGATTGTCGTTCCCTTGACGGTTGCATGGTACCTCAGTGAACAGTTATTACCGCCAAGCATGAAAACATTGGTGATTAGCTTTTTTATAGCGATTTTCCCGTCAATCTTAATTGTATTACAGCCTGATTTGGGGACCGCCATCTTAATTGCTGCATCAGGTTTATTTGTGTTGTGGCTGGCGGGTTTAGGGTGGGGGTATATATTGGCTGCCGTGCTTGCGCTGTTAGGTGCAGCGTGGCCCATTTGGCATTTTCTACTGCATGGTTATCAGCGACAGCGGATAATGACATTATTCAATCCTGAAAGCGATCGATTGGGGGCGGGATGGAATATTATTCAATCAAAAACGGCGATTGGTTCGGGCGGCTGGGATGGCAAAGGCTGGCTTAATGGAACACAATCGCAGCTCGATTTTTTACCTGAAAGTCATACTGATTTTATTATTGCGGTTTTGGCCGAAGAGTTGGGTTTTGTTGGTGTCTTCCTATTACTGCTGCTGTATCTGTTGATTATTATTCGCGGCGCGCAAATAAGCTTGGCGGCTAAAACCACATTTGCCAGTCTAGTTGCAGGCAGTATTACCCTAACTTTTTTTGTTTATATTGTCGTGAATATGGGCATGGTCTCTGGCGTACTGCCGGTGGTGGGTGTGCCGTTGCCATTAGTGAGTTACGGTGGAACATCATTGGTGACTATGCTGGCCAGTTTTGGTATTTTGATGGCGATTAGTGCTGAAAGTTATCGCCGTTAATTCGGTGTAAAAACTGATTGAATGCTGGCGCAATAGTGATAGGCTAGTCTCTGAGTTTTAGCCTGGGTGCAGAGGGCTCAGTTGCGGTTAACGGCATCATTCTAAATAAGGATAGGGTATGAAATATCGATTACAGTCAATGTTATCAGCTTTAGCGCCAACTTTATCACTTATGGTAATTGCGCTAATCATTATTGTGAGCCCCGTTAAAGCAGATTATCGACAGCATCCGAGTGCAGTAGCCGTTATCAACACTTTAGTTGATAAGCATGGTTTTAGCGTTGCTCAGGTAAATGCGGTTCTCAAGCAGGCAGAAACTGAGCAGCGGATACTCGATAGTATGACCAATGCGGCAGAGAAAACGAAAACTTGGACTGCGTATCGAAGCAGTTTTTTGAGCCCCTTTAGGATCACTAAAGGGGCTGAATTTTTAGTGGCGCATAAGAGCACATTTGATCAGGTTGAACAGGAATACGGTGTGCCCCGCGAGATCATCACCGCGATATTAGGAGTAGAAACTAATTACGGTGGTTATACCGGTAAAACGCGGGTGTTGAATGCCTTATCAACCTTAGCATTTGAACACCCTAGAAGAAGCCGTTTTTTCACCTCAGAGTTGATTGAATACATTGTTTTATGTCGCGAGCAGCAGTGGGATGCAAGTGAGCAATTGGGTTCTTATGCGGGAGCTATGGGCATGAGTCAGTTTATGCCTAGTAATTATCGTCGTTTGGCCGTTGATGGTGACGGTGATGGCGACATCGATTTATTTGAGCCTGTCGATGCGATACATAGCATCGCTAATTACTTTATTCATCACGGTTGGCAAAATGCTCAGCCTGTTACCAGCCGTGTCGCCGTGAGGCAAGATTTTGATGTTGCGCTGATAGGTCGTGGCTTAAAACCGAATCACAGCGTTGCGCGCTTAGCTGAAGGGGGGTTTTACCCACAAGATAAGATGTCGCCTTCGGTTAAGGCGCGGGTGATTCGCTTTCACGACGCCGATGGTGATGAATTTTGGTTTGGCTATCAAAACTTTTATGCGATAAGTAGGTATAATCCACGTTCAAAATATGCCATGGCTGTTTATCAGTTGAGTTTAGCGATTGAAAAACAAGCTAAGGATAACCCTCAGGTATCTTCTTAAGTTTAGGTGAAGCGACTTATAACTTCATTGTGGCGCGTCTTTTTGCCCCGGTGTTTGAGATGAGTAATTTATGGTTAAAATTGATGATTAGTCGCTATTTTGCTTGTTATGTTGGTCGTTATCGGCGAGCAATGAGATATACACTTTTATCGGTCGGGATTATTGGGGTGTCCAGCTGCGGTTTTTTTGATGATTTAAGCCAAACCCCTAGTGGCGTCGCAAGAGGCAGTGACAGTGCGCCAAAAACTAAGTTAGATGTGAAGCGTATAAAGGATGCCGTGCCGCGGGTTGAACCTAAAAGTCGTGGTGGTAATTTCAGCCCTTACACCGTTTTAGGTAAAACCTATACAGTGCTTGACTCATCAAAGGGATACAAAGCGCGCGGTGACGCGTCGTGGTATGGGACAAAATTTCATGGTCGTCTTACCTCTAATGGTGAGCGTTATAATATGTATGCTATGAGCGCAGCCCATAAATCGCTACCTATTCCTACTTACGTTAAAGTTACTAATTTAGAAAATCGCCGTCAAATTATCGTTCGTGTTAATGACCGTGGCCCGTTTCATCCCGGCCGCATTATAGATCTTTCCTATGCTGGCGCGTCAAAGCTTGACATGCTTAAAAAAGGCACAGCAAGGGTGGAGGTTGAAGCCATTGATCCTCGTCAGTGGAAAAAAAATCAAAAAAAACAGGTTCAGTTCACCCGTGATGATTCGGCGGAGTTACCCGCTATAAAGCCAACTGTCGACGATCAGCTACAATCGAGCAATGACCTCCAGACGGATGGAGAACCGTCCTCAGCTTCACCTGAATTCAGCCGTTATTATCTTCAAGTGGCGGCATTCTCGAGCTTAGAAGCGGCTCAGAGCTTGCAGAACCGCTTACTTGATCACCTGAATAGATTGTCTCAACCCGTCAACGTGGTCATTCGACCTTCCGAGCGAGGGGTTTATCGAGTAAGAATAGGTCCCTTCAGCTCAGAACAAGAAAGTCTGACATTTAAAAAAATATCTGAGTTACAATTCCTTGGTAATATGTATCTGATTTCAGAATAGAGGTTTATCCGTGGTTAAATTTTACGTTGCTTTATTATTATCTTTTTTAGTGAGTTCTTCACTCGCGAAGGGTTTGCCTGCATTAATTCCGTCGCCACCGCAGCTGGCAGCGAGCAGTTATTTATTGGTTGATGCTAATAGTGGCAAGGTCATTGTCGAGTCTAATGCAGATCAGCGGTTGCCCCCCGCCAGTTTAACGAAAATGATGACCGGTTATATTGCCTCTGCCGAAATCACAAAACAGACGATTAGTGCTGAAGATATGGTGCCGATTAGTGTTAAGGCATGGCGAATGAAAGGTTCAAAAATGTTTATTCGCGAGGGTACGAGTGTTCCGGTTAGAGAATTGTTGAAAGGCGTTATTATTCAATCAGGTAATGATGCCAGTGTTGCCTTGGCTGAATTTATAGCCGGTGATGAGATGGCTTTTTCTGAGATAATGAATCAACAGGCTCAACTGCTAGGAATGACACAGACTGAGTTCAAAAATTCAACTGGCTGGCCAGCAGAAGGGCACTTAACGACTGCGAGAGATTTGACTATCTTAGCGGCACGCTTAATCAAAGACTTTCCTGATCACTACGCGCTGTATTCGCAAAAAGAATTTACTTATAACGATATTACCCAGCTTAATAGGAATGGCTTGCTGTGGCGAGATGCTAGTGTTGATGGCTTGAAAACTGGCTGGACCGAGGAGGCTGGTTACTGCTTAGTTGCTTCTGCACAAAAAAATGGTATGCGGCTTGTGTCTGTTGTTATGGGCGCTAAAAGTGAAAGGGCGCGTGAGCAAGAAACACAAAAATTACTGTCTTATGGTTTTAGATATTATGAAACGCATACTTTATATGAAATGGGTCAGGTAGTTAACTCGAGTCAATTATGGGCTGGGCTTGAGAAGTATTTCGATCTCGTTGTAGAAGACGATATTATTTTAACAGTTCCGCGTGGTGAAAGAGATTTGCTTGAAGTCAGCATTGAGGTCGACAAAAATATAGTAGCTCCTGTTATTGCAGGACAAAGCTATGGCGTTTTGAATATTAAAAAAGGCGATGAATTGTTGATCCAGCGTAATATAGTTGCGGCTAAGGATGTTGATTCAGCCGGTTTTCTATTGCGGTTATGGGATCTCATTATATTGTTTTTTCGAGGTTTGTTAGGGTTTAGCTAGGAAAATTTATGAGTGAAATCATTAGTAATAAAAGCCTACCTGAGGGCGAAGAGCCGCCTAAGATTGAATTTCCCTGTGATTATCCGATTAAGATTATTGGCGATGCCGATCCCGATTTCGTCGAACTGGTAGTTGGCATTGTTTGTCGGCATGCCGATGACTTCGATCCAGCAACCGCTAATAGCCGTGACAGTAGTAAGGGTAAATTTCGCTCTGTGGCCGTTAATATTATTGCCACAGGCGAGTCTCAATTGGAAAAATTATACGCCGATCTAAAAGCCACTGGCCGCGTCAAAATGGTCATTTAATGTTGATCAATCAGCAATTACGTGTTCGCCAATTATTAACTGCTGATAAAAGTCAGGCTTTACTCGATTATGAGTCAGTTTGGCAGGGGATGAAAATATTTACTCAGACAAGAGATGAAGCCACGGTTGATCAGTGCTGGCTATTAGAGCATCCCGAAATTTTCACCTTAGGCAGAGCTGCTTCAGAGGAGCACTTATTAGATACGGGGTCTATTCCCGTACTTAGAATTGATCGAGGCGGGCAGGTGACTTTTCATGGCCCCGGTCAAATCATGATGTACACATTGATTGATTTAAAGCGAAGAAAGCTAACTGTAAGAGGCATGGTCGATGCACTTGAGGCATCGGTGATTCAGTTGTTGTCTCACTATGATTTGCCTGCTTACAGCGATAAAAGAGCGCCAGGTGTTTATATTGATGGTTGTAAAATTGCCGCTTTGGGCTTGCGTATCAGTCGAGGTCGTTCCTATCATGGCTTATGCTTTAATTACGATTTCGATTCGACGCCGTTTGAACGCATTAACCCCTGTGGTTTCGCTCAATTACAAGTGACGCAATTAAGCGAGCAGTTGCGCCATTTGCCTGACAAAAAAACGCTTGCCGATCAACTCGTGGCATGTTTTTCAGAGCAGTTAGCTTATAGCGAGATTACAAATGATTATAGCTTATGGTCAGGCTAACTTTCGCTCTGGAGTCCTGAGTAACCTCTGTAGTAAGATATTTCTTTAAGGTCAATATAAGGAGCTTATGATGAGTGAGCAACATCCGGCAAAACGTGTTTCTCTATTGTCTCGCGAATACGTCCATAGCCATAACAAGGCAGGTTGGTTAGGTTTATTTTCTGAAGATGCGATCATTGAAGACCCGATTGGTGTTTCGCCAATCGATGAAGCTGGTAAAGGTCACCGAGGTGTAGCGGCGAGAGAGGCATTTTGGGAAAATAATATTGCCAACAGTGATATTAAAATTGTTATTCATCAGTCATACGCGGCTGGCCTTGAGTGCGCAAATATTGTTACGCTAAACACTATTTTAACATTTGGCGGTAAAACCTATAGCCAAGAAGTCAATGGGATATTTACTTATCAAGTAAATGAAGCTGAACAGTTAGTAGCATTGCGCGGCTATTGGGAAGTTGATGAAATGATGAAAACAATAAAAGAAGTTGTGAATGCTTAAGCTTCATATTAAATAATAGCGACAGCTCAAGTCATAGGTATAAATATAATTAAATCTCTGATTTTATGAGTCGTTAAATATGATAATGCTGGGTAGCCATTGGTTTACCCGCCAGTCCCAGCAAAACCATTTCAATCAGTAACCAAGCGTTTTCTTTGTCAATGCTTTTACTCATAAGATCTGCTTGAGAAGCTAGCTTTGTCCATTGTTCGAATTCAGCTTTTGACGTTGACTGAACCCGATGACTGACCGCTGACTGTCGCTTGCGTTGCACGCGCAGTGCTCGCATACCGTCATCCATCTTACCTCGCTCGGAAAATTGCTTCAGTTGAGCGAGGGTTCGCAATTGATGAGCCATGGCAGCAACTAAGGCGGCAGGTTCAGTGCCTTCTTCTTGCAAATGCCTCAGTGCGCGACAGGCACTCAGCGCATCGCCATCAATAGCATGATCAAAACAGTTAAATGCTGAAAATCGTGCGCTGTCTGCGACGGCTTTGCCAATTATGTTTCGCGTTAAAGTGGTTTTTTTGTCAACCAATAATGCTAATTTTTCTAACTCTTGATTGGCCGCCATTAGGTTACCTTCAACTCTCTCGGCCAATAGCTGTGCGGCATCATGCGCTAGGGTTAATTGCTGCTGTTTAGCCCGTCGTTTTAACCAGTTAGGTAATTGCTCGTGGTCGAGAGGGTAGATAGGAATATAGACGCCGTCTTTGCTGACAGCTTTTACCCATTTGGGACTGCCTTCTATTCGTGCGGCAATAATTAATAACACCGTATCCTGAGGTGGATTATTGCAAAAACGTGTAATGGCTTCACTGCCCACTGTGCCAATTTTACTGCTGGGCAAGCGTAATTCTATTAATCGCTGACTGGCAAATAATGACATGGCATTGCAGCTATCTTGCCAGCCATGCCAGTCAAAGCCAGTTTCAAAATTATACCGCTCGCGATCAACGAATCCACTTTTGGCGCAGGCTTGGCGTATTTCATCACAGGCTTCGTTTTGCAGTAATATTTCGTCGCCTGCCACTAAATAGACTTTAGCAAGTGTTTGCTTAAGATGCTGGCTGAGCTTGTTAGCGTAGATCTGCATATCAGCGGCTATTGAGTCGAATAATATGCAATATTTTAGCAATAATGCGATCACCTAACTGCTGCTGAAGACGCTCTTTGGTGCTTTGCTGTGCAGCCACATTGTCTGGATTTTGCAACTGAACGAGTTCGGCATGAACGCTAGTGGGTGGTAGGATGACCGATGTCGTTATGGGTTGCGATGAGGTATCGCTTTTTTGCAGCGATAGCCATTCGATTGTAACGCTTAAACGATGAGCTGTTTGTCCATCACGGCTATCAGCACTTAAGGTAAGATTTCGGCTATCACGCTCAATAACAGCTAATGTAATACGGCTGTTGGCATTGCTAAGAGTATCACTAACGATAATGCCTTGGCTGCGAAGTTGTTTTTTTAGCTTTAGTTCATTCAATATTAATCTCAAAAGGAGAGAGAGTTTTAAAAAAAATGGATTTTATTTTTATCGATTTTTTGTTTCTCCTTAAGTGTTTTTGGAACTTTTCTTGTTAGGTCTGGTATATTAACAAGTGTTCATTCTTTTGCTTCTGATCCAACAAGAGGGCTTTTTATTTTGTTAATTTTTTT
>CALCNB010000026.1 GCA_937897785.1 uncultured Cellvibrionales bacterium
AAAATATAGCCCAAAAAGGTAGCCACATTAACCAAGGTATTACCAAGCCAATGACTTGTAATCAACCCGCCAGGCGGCGTCTTAAATCTGCCGCGTTATCAACCATCACCAGCAACATTAATAAGGGTATTGTCGGTGCAAAACTAATAAATAAAATATAAAAGCCGACTAACCACTGGGTGCCCAATTGCTTGACTGCCACCATGCCGTGAACGATGGCAATACCCGCCGAAATCAAGGGCAACAAAAATAACCACGTCCAATGCTGATAGCCTTCAATATTCGAACAAGCAATCACCGCGAGTAACAGGACTAAGATATTGCGCTTAGTCAATCGTAACTGGTGGATTTCTTGTTGAAGACCACCCGGGTTATACAACTTTGATTGCCAGCCTCGAGCAATCAAGACACTGATCAAACTTAACATCAACTGTACTAAAGCAAAGTTGCCGACTAAATAATAAATATCTAAGGTCGGTATTTGTGCTATCAGCTGTTTCGTTGCTGCTTCATTGCCTGCCTCTACAGCCGAGGCTAACAACTGAGTTTTAAAGCTTTCCAGCGACTGTTCAGCAACTAATAACAGCTGATTCACATACTCGCTGCCTGCCGTCATCAATAGCCATGCCCATAGGACAGTGATGAAAGGCGATACACAAAGCACGGCATTCCAGCTTCGGGTTATGCGTAATATCTCCGCCATGGCCACAGAAGCAATGACTGTACTTAATGGAACTATATTTCCATTAAGTGCCCAAACCGATGAGATAATTAACAGCGGTAAAAAATATTTACTGGCTGATAACAAGCCCGAGCGCAATAGCACTAGGTTAACGGCTGCGGACCCTAGCACCGCCAATAATAACGTGAGCAACATCATTGAGCGTTACTCACAGACAGTTATTGGTGACTGTCCGTATAGGGAACCAAAGCGAGATAACGTGAGCGCTTAATTGCTGTGGCAAGCTGACGCTGATACTTAGCTTTGGTTCCAGTAATGCGACTAGGAACAATTTTTCCTGTCTCTGAAATGTATTCTTTTAATACATCGAGATCTTTGTAATCGATGTAATCGATACCTTCAGCGGTGAAACGACAAAATTTTCTACGGCGAAAAAAACGTGCCATGGTTAACTCCTAATTTTTATCTCAAAAAGCGAACTTATTCGCTGGCTTGATCGGTTTCAGTAGTGGCAGTAGGAGCTTCAGCTGTTGAGGCTGATTCCGCTTGCTGTGCTTTAGCCTCATTGGCTGCTGAACGTGCATCGTAACGCGCTTTACGCTCCCGTTGCTCTGTTTCAGCCTTCATGATAGGCGACTCTGCCGTCACTGCTGCATCCATTCGTATCACTAAGTTACGAATAACCGCATCGTTGTATTTGAAATTAGTGGTTAATTCTTCAAGCGCCACTTGAGTCGCTTCAACATTCATCAAAACGTAGTGGGCTTTGTGGATTTTATTGATCGGGTAAGCTAACTGACGGCGGCCCCAATCTTCCAAACGGTGGACTGTGCCACCGTCTTTATTGATCGCTGCGGTATAACGTTCAATCATACCAGCAACTTGTTCGCTTTGGTCCGGATGAACCATAAACACGATTTCGTAGTGTCGCATATGTGCTCCCTATGGGCTGATGCTTCCCGTGTCGCGACCGACCTGCCGGTCAATCTCCGCACGGTGAAACAAGGAGTTAAACCCATCCGGTCATTGTGAATCGACCCTCAGGGTGAAAAAGAGCGCGAATTCTAGGTAAATCGACGCTAAATAGCAAGATAAAACCGCATCCAGCGCGACTTTTACTCATTCCTATGGGCTTCTATCAGCCAAAGGCGTCATCAACTTCAGCCTCTTAGGCAGCGAAAACCAATTTTCAAGGAGATTGAATCGGTTATGCCCTTGCCTAAATGTAAGGCTTTTGACGCTAAGGGATTGATAATATGAGACCTTTCTTAGATGATACTAAAAAGAGTAGCTTTTATGAGCAATACTGACTCTGCAACCAGCCTCGAGATAGATTCTATACTTAACCAAGCTTCAGACGATGCTGGTGGACTGACCGATTTTGGCCAACTGCCCTTTAAAGAGCCGCTGGCCAAGGTATTGGCCTCGTTAGAAGAAGAGGCACGATTAAATGAAATAGGTCGATACATTGCCCGCGATCGCATGGTCATGCACAGCCGCAACCGTCTGCTCTATACTGCCGATCGACAGCGTCACCCTGAGATAAGCGAAGAAAAAATCGTCAAACCGGTCTTTATCATTGGCCTGCCTCGCACCGGCACCACCATATTGCATGATATTCTCGGCCAAGACCCAGACAGCCGCGTGCCAATGACTTGGGAATGCATGTTTCCCTCGCCTCCCCCGCGAAGAGAAACTTTTACCAGCGACCCAAGAATCGCCCAATGCCAAGCAACTTTTCCCGATGTTGACCAAATGATCCCCGCATTTAAAACCATGCACCCGATGGGCGCTGAATTATCGCAAGAGTGCGTCACACTGATGGGTGAAACTATGATAACACCCTTATTCCACAACCAGTTTCGTGTTCCCAGCTACCAGAACTGGGTCGACCATCAGGCTGACTTTGCCGATGTCTACGCCTTCCACCACCAGCAACTGCAGCATTTCCAATGGCAATGCCCTGGCGATCGGTGGATGCTTAAAACTGGCGCCCATATGTGGGGGCTGGAGCATCTACTCAAGCAGTACCCAGACGCACGAATTGTTTTTACGCATCGCGACCCGGTTAAATCGATGACCTCGTACGCTAGCCTGACCGCATTGGTCCGTTCGATGGGCAGTGATGATGTGGACCGCGAAGAAATAGCCGCCGATTGGATTCATCGATTACAGCACGTATTAAATCATGCGATGGATGTTAGAGAGACACAAATCAGCAGTGAAGCAAAAATTTATGAAATGTACTTTTCTGACTTTGTCGACGATCAATTTTCTGAAATAGAAAAAATCTATGAATCCCTCGAGATAGAAATGAGCGGCTTAGCAGCTGATGCTATGCGGGAGTTTATTGCCGATAACCCAAAAGGGAAACACGGCGAGCACAGTTATCAAGCAGCCGATTACGGCATTAATCCAACCGCCGTAAGAGCCCTATTTTCACGGTATATCGAACGCTTTAATTTAGCGCCAGAATAATCCTTTCAGCTACTTACCTAGGACACAGTCATTATGAGTGAACAGCAAACGATGCGAGCATGGCGAACCCATGAATACGGCCAACCCAGTCAAGTATTAAAACTTGATAGCGTGGATATTCCATCACCCAATGAGGGTGAGCTATTGGTTAAGGTCGAGGCCATCCCTTTTAACCTTAATGATCTCGAGCGCATCACTGGCGGCAATATGATGGTCAGACCGGAGTTACCCTACAGTCCGGGTATGGAGGTGATGGGTTCGGTCGCTGACTGCGGCAAAGGCGCCGAGGCGTGGCTGGGTAAGCGAGTAGTCGCTATGACTGCTGGCGCTCATGGCGGGTTTGCCGAATACGCCATCTGTCCTCCGGTTTCAGCCTTTGAAATGCCGGAGGATATTCCTTTACCGGGTGCCGCCGCGCTGTACTTTCCCTTTCATTTAGCGTGGCTAGGACTCTATCAGCGTGCGCAAATACAAGCAGGTGAAACCGTGCTGATACACGCCGCCGCCGGCGGTGTCGGCTCTGCCGCCATTCAATTAGCTGTGCATGCGGGTGCGCGCGTCATAGCCACAGCCGGCAGCGATGAAAAATTAGCGCTCTGTCGTGAACTCGGTGCAGAAATAGCAGTCAATTATACCAGTGATGACTTTGTTGCCATCGTTAAAGATGCCACTGATGGCAAAGGCGTCGATGTCGTATTTGATAATGTCGGCGAGTCGGTGATGGAACAATCGCTCGCCGCGATTTGCTATAACGGTCGCTACATCATGAACGGCTTTGCTTCGGATAAAACGGTAGCCGATGAAAAGTTTTTAGTTCCTCGCCGCATTGCCTTAAGTAATATCAGCCTTTGTGGCGTATTATTGGCCTACGCCGACGAAGCGACCGCCGCTTTTTTGAAAGAGGGTATGGGATGGAACTTTGTTCCCGCCACACTTGGGCAGACCATTAACGATGAAATTATTGATCTGGTCAGAAAAGAAAAAATTGCTCCTGTGGTTGGTAAAGTGGTCGATTTCGCCGATGTGCCAGCGGCGATCGAGGATATGGGTAATCGACTGACGGTGGGAAGAAGTATTGTTAAACTGTTTTAGCTTTACAGGCGTATAAGCACTATGAAAGTTTTACTAATGGAGTTCAATCATGATCAAAGACCGCAAATACCTCGCCATGCTTGCCACATTTTTCCTTGTGAGTACGGTGTTCGCCGCCGACCATCAAGTCAAAATGCTGAATAGCGGCAGCGATGGTTATATGGTCTTTGAGCCAGCGGTTTTATCGATTCAACTGGGCGATACCGTCACTTTCGTCGCTACTGATATGGCCCATAACTCGGCGTCGATTGCAGGCATGATCCCAGAAGGTGCTCAGCCTTGGTATGGTAAACTCAGTAAAGATATCACAGTGACATTTGATACAGCAGGCGTCTATGTCTATCACTGCACGCCGCATACCATGATGGCCATGGTCGGCGTCATCAATGTCGGAGACAGTAAAGCCAATCTGACGGCCATTAAAGCAGCCGCGGCTAAGAAGAAAGCCAGCTTCGTGACCAACAAGGATCGTTTAGATAATTATTTAGCCCAGCTTGATTAGATGACTAAACAAAAAGAGTTTTGAACAGTCAGAGATAAAATTGCAGCTGAAAAAGCCGAAAGAATTGCTGGTAATGAGAAATTTTAAGCGGTCAGTAGCTCTTCACAAAAGGCCCATTCAGCTTCAATTCGATCAGCAATAGCATTAAGCGATTCAAGATAGGCCTGACGCTCAAGACCACAATCACGCTCTAACTCCAAACTGATTAGACTCTCCCACACCCAAGATTCAGCACCCACGTTTTGCGTGATCCTAACTAACAACGCAATCGTTTCGTAATCAAAGTCACCGGAACTATGATAAACATAGACCAATTGTCTAAGCTCAGTTGACGGCGCTATGCAACCGCAATAAGAGAGACTCGAATCAACTTTTAGACAGACATCAGGGTCGATCAGATCAATTTGAACATCTTGCCATTCGGATAAAATGTGGTCTAGCAAAAAATCTGGATAAGCCAGACCTTCACTGTTAGCTTTTTTGATGTTGATAAAGACATCCTCGAAATACATCATTTTAGACCGCGACATAATAACCGCCTTAGGCCAGTAATAAAAGTGTCTTTTTTATTTTGCGATCAATATGTATTCATCTTTTGCAAAACATAAATCTAGCCAAGTAAATTAACTATTACGTTTCTGACTGCCCTTCAACGGCGGCAATACCTATAAAATTAAACAAAAAAACAGCACGCTATTCTTACACCTCGCTGATCAGAGAGGCTATAATTGCCGCCGAATTGGACAAATGCTCAATTTTGCATCACGTCCAGAAACACCAATCATCATTATTTTCTCGGAGAACCTTCTTGCATATTGATCAGGCATCGACTGTCGAGCTTAGCCAGCGCTTAAGTGAACTTGAACAGCAGCATCGGGCATTTATTGACCTACAATTAACGCTCGATTTAACGCGAGGCAAACCGTCATCGGCCCAACTTGATCTGGCTAATGGCCTACTCGATGCGGTTAATGCTGATAATTTCAACAATGATCACAATGTCGATCCTCGTAATTACGGCGTGTTAGACGGCCTACCCGCCGCAAAAGATTTATTTGGTTCTATTTTGTCCGTCACCGAAGCAGATATTCAGCAACGTGTTTTTGTCGGCGGTAACAGCAGTTTAACGCTGATGCATTATACCGTTTGGTTTGCTTATCACTTCGGGTTAAAAACTGGCGACCAAGCATGGACATCTCAAGTGACTGACGGCGAGGCGATTAAAATGCTCTGTCCTTGCCCGGGTTACGATCGCCATTTTAGCCTTTGTGCCCAGTTTGGCATCGAGATGATTCCCGTTGCATTGACAGGCGAAGGGCCTGACATGGATCAGGTCGAAGCCTTGGTCAAAGCTGACAGCAGCATTAAAGGTATTTGGTGTGTGCCTCGCTTTGCTAATCCAACTGGGGAAGTTTACAGTGACGAAACCGTCACGCGGCTGGCAGGACTCGGGAAGATTGCCGGCGATAATTTTTTAGTCTTGTGGGATAACGCCTACGCGGTGCATAGCCTGAACGACAAGGCCAAGCGATTGGCCAGTATCGATGCCGCGGCTAAGTCACAAGGCACACTCGATCATGTGGTGCAATTTGGCTCGAGCTCTAAAATCACTTTTGCGGGTGCAGGTATTGGTTACCTCAGCTCAAGCGAAGCAAATGTTGCAGGCTTTACGAAACATTTTGGTATGGCCACCATCGGCTCCGATAAAATCAACCAACTGCGTCATGTTCGGTTTTTAAAAGATCTGGACGGCGTCAGACAACACATGGCCAAGCACGCTGCCATTATTAATCCTAAATTTGCTGCTGTAGCCGCCAGCCTAGCAACACATATCAAAGATACCGGCATGGGCCAGTGGAGCGATCCAGAAGGCGGTTATTTTGTTTCCTTTGATACCTTACCCGGCTTGGCTAAGACCGTGGTCAGTTTAGCCGCAGAGGCAGGCGTCAAACTCACACCCGCAGGGGCAACCTTCCCGAATGGGAATGACCCGCAAGATTGCAATATCCGATTAGCACCGACCTTCCCCGAGCTGGAAGATGTCGAGACCGCCATGGCAGTGTTTGTCAATTGCGTGCAATTGGCATCCATTCGGCAAAAACTCGCCAGCTAATGTTCACCCATTCGCTCAACCGAACCATTGGCTAAGCCACTGAGCCTGTTAATGTCTCGGCTCACGCCAGCCATAACAAGGATGGCGTGATAACAGCTGCTGATTTTTAAAGGCAAACACCAAAATAGCACCGGCAATAAAGCCGCCAATATGCGCCCAAAAAGCCACCCCGCCACCCGTGGTGCCCAAGGAAGAAAGCCCGCCAGCAAATTGCACAAAAGCCCAATAGGCTAGCATCAGCACCGCAGGCACACGAATCGTAGTTATGAACACCACCATGACAAACAGCATATGCACTTTGACCCGCGGATAAAGCATGATGTAGGCACCCATTACACCGCCAATTGCCCCCGAAGCACCGACCATAGGAATCGCCGATTGGGTGTCAGCCACGACTTGTGTCGCTGCCGCCGCTAAGCCGCAGAGCAGATAAAACAACGCAAAGCGTTTATGGCCCATGGCGTCTTCGACGTTGTCGCCAAATACCCAAAGAAACCATAAGTTACCCAGTAAATGCATCCAACCGCCGTGCATAAACATCGAGCTGATAAATCCCGTCCAGCCAACGCCTTGATCGGGCGGACAGGGCCACTGGGAAGTATCGTAAGTAAAATCGTTCAATAGATCCGCTGGGATCAAACCGAATTGGCAGACCGACGGTCCCCATACCGGATGACTACCCAAGCCTTGTAAAGCAAACCAAGCCAGTAAATTTAAGCCGATAATGCCATAGGTTACATAGGGTGTTCGCAGTTGCGGATTATCGTCTTTAATAGGAAACATAATTGGCCTAAATGACTCAACAAATGATTTTGACAACCAGAGAAATCAGCTGTACCTACAGTAATTCGCCACGCAAAGAATTTGGTAAAGCTTGACCAATCATAGCATCGACAAATTGACCGGTTAATGCAGTATCGCCTTTTAAATTCACGACTCTGTTATTCTCAGTTCGGCCTTGAATTTCTGACGGATCCTTTCTCGACGGGCCAGTAATCAAAAGCCGCTGGCGAGTACCCACCATGCCACGGCTAATACTTTGCGCTTGCTGGTTAATGCGATCTTGTAAAATTGCTAGGCGCTGCTTTTTGACTTCCATGGGGGTCGTGTCGGGCAAATCGGCAGCAGGCGTACCCGGTCGCGCGCTGTATATAAAACTGAACGATAAATCGTAATTGACGTCGCGAATCAAATTCATTGTCTCTTCAAATTCGCGGTCACCCTCGCCTGGAAAGCCCACAATAAAATCTGAAGACATGGATATATTAGGGCGGATCTTTCGTAGCCGGCGAATTTTCGATTTATACTCTAGCACCGTATGGTTTCGCTTCATGGCGGCCAGTACACGATCAGAGCCACTTTGTACTGGTAAGTGCAGGTGATCAACTAAGGCAGGCACTTCGGCATAGATATCGATCAGCGCATCACTGAATTCGAGGGGATGCGAAGTGGTATATCGAATACGATCAATACCCTCGATGGCCGCCACATAAGTAATTAGCTCGGCAAAATCAATGATTTCGCCCAGATGATTTAAACCGCGGTAGCCATTCACGTTTTGGCCCAATAAATTAATTTCGCGCACCCCTTTTGCCGCCAATTGTGCAACCTCTACCAGCACATCATCAAACGGCCGACTAACTTCTTCGCCACGCGTGTAAGGCACAACACAAAAAGTACAATACTTACTGCAGCCTTCCATCACCGAGACAAACGCGGATGGACCATCGACACTGGGCTCAGGTAAGCGATCAAATTTTTCGATCTCAGGAAAGGAAACGTCAACCACGACCGGTCCAAGCGGCTTTTTAGCGTCCATCATTTCAGGCAGACGGTGCAGTGTTTGGGGACCAAAAATCAGATCGACAAATGGGGCTCGCTGCGCAATGGCTTCACCCTCTTGACTTGCCACACAGCCACCGACACCAATGATGACCCCTGGCTTAGTTTCTTTAAGCTTGCGCCATCGGCCTAGCTGATGAAATACTTTCTCTTGCGCCTTTTCTCTTATAGAACAAGTATTTAGCAAAAGAACGTCAGCATCCTCGGCATTATCGGTTGGCACTAATTGATGACTTTCTTCCAATAAATCAGCCATCCGTGATGAATCATACTCATTCATCTGGCAACCATGGGTTTGAATAAATAACTTTTTTATGGGTTTATCAGTCATCAGTTAACAATTTATACCTAAGGGATTGAATTCTAGCGCATTCAGCCCGTTCAACGCAGGCCTTATGATTAGCGGTGGCAGTATACCAGCAAAATACGCGCATTACCCCTTCGTCTTAACTCCAAATGTTATACTTTCAGGCATTGAAATAAAGACTTTTGCCCCCACTCTCTCATTATTCGACAAAAGTTACCCAATGGCATTAGCCCTCAATAGCGAATCAATAGGAACAGCGACGCCCCATGGCAGAATCTATTTATAAAGTTATTTTTTTAAACCAAAATCAAGTCTACGAAGTCTATGCCAAACATGTCTACCAAAGTGACATGTATGGCTTCATCGAAATCGAAGCCTTTGTGTTTGGAGAACGCTCGCAAATGATTGTTGACCCAGCTGAAGAGCGGCTCAAAAATGAATTTGCTGCCGTCTCGAGAAGTTACATACCGATGCATGCCTTAATAAGAATTGATGAGGTTGAGAAAGAAGGGGTCGCCAAAATTAGCGATGCTCAGGGTACGAATGTCACCCAAATTAATATGTCCCGCCCTCTATCACCGCGAGATCACTCTGGCGATACCGATTAACCGCTACAGCCAATAAAGGAATCGCAACGATGGGTTTTTTATTGATTACTTCTAGCCTGTTCTGGTCAGCCTGTACTTGGAATCTTTTTCGACCCCCACACCAAAAGACCGTTATTGCTATGGCCAGCTTCTTGCTGGGACTCATAACCGGCGAACTGGCGCTTTTTCTCATCCCTTGCCAAGTGTTATTGGCTGGGCTGATGATTAATGCCGGTGCAATCACCGGCACCTGGACCACGCTTGCCTTACTAGCATGGTTCATTGCAGGCATCGCGCAATTGATTTACTTAGTCAACTCAAGTCTCAGCGGCCAAGTCTTACGGCAGGTACTGGATAGCCACGAGATACCCCATTTATCACCACCAGAAGCCGACCAACAACGAAAACGTTTTTGGCCACGCGTTGGTAAGCCTTTTGCTATTCGACTTAACGAAGTGCACTGCGTAGAAGATGTGGTTTACGGCACAGCCGATGGCGAAACGTTAACACTAGATGTTTATCAAAATAAAGCGAAGCAGAATGATCAATCATCGGCGCCGGTACTGCTATACATTCACGGTGGAGGCTTACTTGAATATGGCGGTACAAAAAAGGGACAAGGACTGCCGCTGCTCAATGAATTCGCTCAGCGAGGGTGGGTCTGTGTTTCCATTAACTACCGCTTAAGCCCGACGCATAAATGGCCGGCACATTTAATCGACTGTAAAACAGCCCTGCAATGGATCAAAAAAAATATTAGTGACTACGGCGGGGATGCAGAATTTATTATTACTGCTGGCGACTCAGCAGGCGGTCAACTCTCAGCGATGATGGCATTGACAGCTAACGACTCACAATTTCAACCCCAACACCCAGACCTTGATAGTCGTATTCAAGGTGCGCTGTGTTTTTATGGAGTAATGGATTTTTGTAATTTATTTGGTCAAGCACATAACGATGAACTGGCCGAGTATTCGGCCACCAAAATCGTTGACGCGAGCCTTGACGATCCCAATCAAAGCGCTGTATTTGAATCGGCCAATGCGATTGCTTCAATTAATAAACAGACAGATTCTTCTAGCATTCCCGACTGCGCCATCATTCACGGCGATTGTGATTCACTTATTGCAATCGAGGAGTCAGAGCTTTTCGCTGAGAAATTACAGCAAGCCTCTGAAAACAAAGTCATTTATAGCAGAATCCCTGGCGCACAGCATGGCTACAACATGTTTCGCTCACTCCGGAGTGAGTTGGTTCTCAATGAACTGGTACGTCTCGCCTACTATTTTGAAAAAAAACACCGGCCTTAAACCTCGTAAAAAGAATGCATGGTTCGCGATTTAACCTCAAACAACCTTTGCCAGCCGGCCTCGATCTCGGTTATGCTAAGCGAAAGCCTACAATGGACCGACTCATGAAACCAAGCAACCAATGATGAAGTAATCTACTCACCACTTTGAATAGCCCTATTCTTTCAGTTCAGTTGACCCTCGAACCCAACGACAGCCGTAGACTCGCTAAATTATGCGGACCGTTTGATGAGCACCTGCGTCAAATAGAAAGTCGTTTAGGCGTAAAAATTAAGAATCGAGGTAATCGGTTTCAATTCGACGGCATCGATGACACGATCAATACGGCTTCATTACTAATAGAAAGCTTATATCTTGAGACTGAAAAAAATATCGAGCTCAGCCCCGAATATATCCATCTTCATCTTCAAGAGGCCGGCATGACAGAATTAACCCGCTCAAAGACGCCAATCGACAGCAACGGTAAAACGACAACAGCTGCACAGGTCATCGATAATGACAAACCAGGCATACAGACACGAAGAAAATTAATTAATCCTCGCGGGGCTAATCAACAGCATTATGTTACCGCAATCCGTAATAACGATATTAATTTTGGTATCGGCCCTGCTGGTACCGGCAAAACATGGTTGGCGGTGGCATGCGCAGTCGAAGCTTTAGAACAAAATCGCGTTGATCGAATCCTACTAGTGAGACCGGCGGTTGAAGCCGGAGAAAAGCTGGGGTTTTTACCCGGTGACTTAGCCCAAAAAATTGACCCTTATCTTAGGCCGCTCTATGACGCCCTATATGAAATGATGGGCGTTGATCAAGTTAGTAAATTAATTGAGCGCAACACTATTGAAGTTGCACCACTGGCCTTTATGCGCGGCCGCACTCTCAGCAATAGTTTTATTATTTTAGATGAAAGCCAAAATACTACACGCGAACAAATGAAAATGTTTTTAACCCGTATCGGCTTTAACTCAACGGCTGTTGTCACAGGAGACGATACGCAGATAGATTTACCTCGTCGCCAAGATTCAGGCTTATTGCATGTTGAAAAAGTGCTTAAAGAGGTCGAAGGTTTGACCTTCACGCATTTCGACTCGGCTGACGTCGTTCGACACCCTTTAGTCAAACGCATTGTCGATGCCTACGCTAAAGAGCAGCAACTAGACTCAAGTAAAGTCTCATAAATATGCGCCTGCACTTGACAGTTGATCGACAGCATAGAATCAACAACTTACCCACAGACGAATTGCTACAGCAATGGGCCAACAGCGCCTATGCAAATCCCGATACAAGCATTACCGCCGAAGCGGCCTTACTTATTGTCGATCGAGCCACTATCACCCAATACAATCGCGATTATCGACAACAAAATAAAGCCACTAATGTGCTGTCGTTTCCTGCCAATCTCAGCGCTATTGACGGCATCATTCAACTTGGCGATATCATCGCCTGCGCATCGGTTATCCATGCCGAGGCCGAGCAGCAGGACAAGACTATCAATGCACACTGGGCGCATATGATGATTCACAGCACACTGCACTTACAAAACTTTGATCACAGCGAAAAAGGCGAAGCGCAAGCAATGGAAACCCTAGAGATTTCATTACTGCAACAGTTTGGATTCAGCAATCCTTATCTTGTCGCAGACTAAATTAATAACAAGTACAACTAACGCATCTAACGCGGAATAAAAAACCATGGCTAGCAACATTGAAAATAAACCCTCTTCTGACAATGAAAAACCGAATCTTTGGCAAAGACTAAAGAAACTATTTAATCCCGACCCAAAAACCACAGAAGATATGGTAGCCATTGTAGAGGCAGCCAGTGA
>CALCNB010000027.1 GCA_937897785.1 uncultured Cellvibrionales bacterium
TTTCATTGTTAGTGTCCTCGACGAGGGGTGATAAATGGATCCATAAATGTTGGGTTTGCCGCATTGATTTCAGCATAGGCTTTTAAGCCAAACTCAACCCAGTCACGCATAAGATCACAATAGTGATAAGTCGGGTTTTGTGGGTCGTTATATCGAGCATAGCTTTCGTGATAACAACCACCAGAGCACATATTGCGGATCCAACAAGTACTGCAACCCGTGTTGGTTCTATCCATACGCGTTTCAATAAAGCCAGCCAAGCCCTCGCTATCGATACCGTCAATAACAGAGCCAAAGGCTGGCAGATCTGAGCCAGTAAAGCGGTGACATAAATTAACGCCGCCACTATGGTCAATTGCCACCATGCCAATACCCGCACCACACGGTAGTGCTTTTTTTGTGCCTTCGTGAATATCCGTCATCAGCTGGTGCATGTTAGAAAAGCCAATATTGCGTCCAGCCTTTGCTTCATCAATATAATGACGACCGACTTTTATCATACTGGCAAATACCGCTTTAAGCTCATCTTCAGATAAGTTGTATTCACTGATATCACCTGAGGTGACTGGCGCAAAGCCAACCTCTGCAAAGCCAAGCTCATGAAACAGGTGTTGCCAAATTTCTTCAATATCAGTCACCCCTTTGGTTAACGTAACACGAGCACCAATAGGTCTGGCGTTATAGCCTTTCATCAGTAATTCAATTTTTCGAGTCACCGCTTTATAAGTTCCATTACCATTAACGGTAATGCGGTTCTTATCATGAATGGCTTTAGGGCCGTCGATACTTACCGCAATGCCAAATTTATGTTTTTGGAAGAATTCGATAATCTCTTCATTTAACAAAGTAGCATTGGTGGTTAATGAAAAATCAATCGGCACATTAAGCTCGGCAAAGCGTGCTTGTGCATATTCAACCACTTCGCGAATTAATGGCATATTGCTTAACGGCTCCCCGCCAAAAAATACGATGTTGTACCTTGGCTGATCAGGCGATTCTGCTAACATCATTTCAATGGACTTTTTCGCGGTATCAAAGCTCATTTTTTGCCCGTTAGCCGGGGTATCTAAGTCTTCTTTATAGCAATAGCTACAACTGAGATTACAACCTGTATTTACATTAAGCACTAAAGTGGTTAATGGGATATTTTCAAGCTGAGTAACTTCAGGGTTATCAGGCTCAAACGCCTGAACGCCAGCATCATTTGAAGCAACCACTTTAAGTTGAATTAATTGTTCAACCGTATCATCAATATCTTTTGCCGTTTGAGCTGATAAGCTTTGCGTTAGTTTATCTACAGATAAGCCACTTTCACTATCTGCCGCTTCAATCAGCTGAGCCGATAATTCATCCAATTCAAACAAGCTAGTTGTCGGCACATGAAACATCATCTGCTTATCATTCACTGCTATAGTGCGTGAATTAGTTGGAACTTTTTTTAGAACTTTGGTCATTACGAGTACCTGATGCCGCTATTTAATTGGCGGATTATTCCAACGTTGTACGGTAACAATCAGCTCCCCTTGCCCTTCTAAGATGTTTTTACCGTCTTGTAATTTAGCCACGACAGCTAAGCGCCCTGCATTGTTAGTTCCGTATTTTCTATCAGGGTTAGGCCCGGCATCGCCTGGTGTGAAGACCCCCGTTTCAGGGTTAATAACACCAGCAAACTTTACATCTTCATCCGCTTCTTGAGGCTCTCCTTCAATAGGTATTTGTCGTGGCCAGCTTAACGTCGGCCTTCTATCTTCACCTGCATTTAAAAAGGGACGTCGATATTCATTCATCT
>CALCNB010000028.1 GCA_937897785.1 uncultured Cellvibrionales bacterium
ATCTACTTCTCCATTCCCATCGATATCAACAAAACCCTCAAGAAGGTCTAAACGAGATCGAATATCTGATCCAGAGGTATAGAATGCATCAGGGGCTAGCGTACCGCTTACTAATGCATCTCCATCTAAACCAAACATGCCCCTCAACAGTAAATACCGGCGTCGTTAAAGCATTTATTGGTAAGTCGGGGTCAGGTTGCCAATCATCATCTGCTGCCAACGGTAAGGGCACAGTCCATTTTTTGGAGCCATCGGGATGAAACGCGAACATTTGATTGCAATCACCTAAATAAAGATCACCCTCAGCATCGACAATGACATTGGATAAAACCGCACAAGGGTCAACTCCGTTGTCAGCATCTGTCCATGGCTGGGACTGCCAAAGTAATTCACCCTCGACAGAAAAAGCATGCAAATTACTCTGCCCCGCAGCAAGACCAGACGTTTGATAAAAACGATTTTTATCCGGACTAATGGAAGGAGCAATTAACAGCGATACGCCCTCTAACGCCGTCCAAGTGCGGTACTCATCGTGCAGATAGGCACCACGGGCTTGATCGCGGTTACCCGGACCCTGGTGTAAGGTTGACCAACCCCCACCCGAATAAGCGGGCGCTTCGACAGAACCGAGGCTATTACCCGCGCTTACACGCTCAGCATGGGCCGTATAAATCACAAGACTTAATAAAAAGACTATAAATAACAATTGGTTAATCATATATTTAGCGATGAGCATAGTGATTCGTACTCCTTTGAGGCTATCGACCAAGTAACCCATGAATGATGCTGGATAAAATCTAAAAAACGGACTCTATGATAGGCTTTATTGACTGCAGTGGGAGTGACTATTATGCAATATCCACCCCGTAATAAGGCCAATAGCATCCCGCGTTAATACGGGCTATTCAATGGCGCGGTGACTGATTCAAACTCGCCAAGTAATCCTTTAGCGCTAAGCCCGTACCCATATCCCAGGGCACAATGTCCTTTTTTTCGACCAATTTATAATCGTCTAGCTCTTCGTTTAAAACAATCGATCCTTCGGCCTCACAATGATAAGCAATAATCACTTGGTTCATCTGCTCAAATCCATAGGCACCGATTAAGCGCTGAGCCGTAACCGTTAAATTAAGCTCTTCTTTAGTTTCTCTTACCATCGCCTCAGCGGGATCTTCGCCCTGCTCTAAAAAACCAGTAATCACCGAAAAGAATTGTTTAGGCCAAGCCACATTGTGTGCCATAACAATCTTACCTTTATATTCCACGATGCCAGCCACGACGGGCGTCGGGTTTTGCCAATAGACATAATCACAGTTGGAAGACTGACACGCTAAACGGGATACACCGTCTAGCTCACGATCAACCATATCGGCTTTACATTGGGGACAATATCTCATCGTGAAACCTATTTATAATAAAACGTAGCACCATCACTTAACGGCAATGAATTTGCTAAAAAAGATCGCCGCTTGAAAAATATATTATTACATTCATC
>CALCNB010000029.1 GCA_937897785.1 uncultured Cellvibrionales bacterium
GCTTTTTAGTTAACCAGCTTCTCCTTTAATAATTAACACTTCAGTATTGCTATGAGAAAAATATTAACCGGCCATTTTGGCCAGGCGGCTCGCCTTAATCGGGTTAAACGATCGAGTCTATGTCAGCATGGCCACCACCGCTGGCGAACCGATAAATCTTCTACATTTGATGTTAAGCAAGGCAAGTTAGTGACGATTTACCGCTGCACAAAGTGTAACAAAATAAAAACAAAGCTTGAATAAAGCGCTTAAAAGGCTTTAAAAACACCTAAAAATACGATAAATGTACGTTTTTTTGCTAAAAAAGGCCTTTAACAGTCCGACAATAAGGCATAGTATTTTAATGTTAGATTGATTGCGGTTTATTCCTAACAACGCGCAGACGTTAATTTGTTTCGATGATTGTGAATGAGGCCTGTATTAATGACGACACATTATTGCTATACCGAATCTCCTCTGGGTCGTATTCTGTTGGTTGGCGACTTTCAAGGGCTGTCTCGACTGAATATTCAAGAAGGTCCCGCACCGTTACTCCCCGAAACACACTGGCGCAAAGATGGCGCCTTTTTTATGACCGCGATTATCCAATTAAATGAATATTTCGCTGGCGATAGGCAGCTGTTTAATTTACGTCTAAATCCTGAAGGTTCCGAATTTCAGCGACAGATATTAAGCTCTGTTGCGCGCATTCCCTATGGTGAAACTGCCAGTTACAGTGATATTGCCCGAGCGGTTGGTAAGCCAAAAGCGGTCAGATCGATAGCCTCTGCAATGAAAAATAATACCCTACCCATTATTCTACCATGCCATCGCGTGGTGAGTCGCTCGGGTAAGCAGTCAGAATATAATGGTGGCCTGAAAGCCAGAGAGTGGTTAATGAACTTGGAATCGGGTCAGCATCGAGCCGCTCTGGAAGCTCAGAGGCTTGTTGAAACTGTCCAAAATGACACTGAGCAAGTGCTTAATCAGAAGGCTTCCTCAACAAAAACCACCAAGGCTAAGCGAGGTCGTGCAAAAGCAGCGACTGCATAATAGAAAAGAGATGCATAAAAAAGCCCGAGTAGGGCTTTTTTATGCTTTACAAACCTTATTCTTCTTTAACAACTAAGGTAATGCCTATCCCTTCTTTTGCTTGTTGAGCGGCATCGGCTACCGCCGCATAGGTATTAGCTTTGGCTTCGCTATGCGCGCTAATAATTACAGAGCCTTTGGGGTTTTCTGCCAATTTTCGCTGAATGACCGATCTGACGGAACGAACATCGACACGTCGTTGGTCAACCAATATTTCACTTGAGGCATTAATATTAATTAAAACATTTTGATTTTCTGTCGGAATGTCGACTTCAGGCGCATCGTCCGGGCGATTAATTTCGAGCCCATATTCTTTAATAAAAGAGGCGGTGACGATAAAGAATATTAACATGATAAACACCACGTCGAGCATCGGGGTTAAATCAATTTCTGACTCTTCTTCGTTAGCGCTTGCATGACGTGTGCGTGACATCGATGACTCCAATATATCCAGCGGTATAGGTAATGACTTAGGGGCTGCTACTTTGGGGCTACTCAATAATAAAGTGCCACTAGCAATCGCAGAACATGGTAGCGATTTAATCCACAAAATAAAAGCATTTTTCATCTCAAAAGGCTAAAAATGCCTGCTCAATGGGTGCTTATGTGAGCGCTAGGTCGGGGTCGTTTGGATCAATTTCGGGTTTGCTCATAGGCGGTGCAATATCATTTAAGATAATAAACAAACAGGGCACTAATATTAAGGTAATAACTGTGGCAAATAAAATACCAAATGCCAAAGAAATTGCCATTGGCAGCATTTCTTGAGCCTGCAAGCTGGTTTCTAACAACAGCGGGAATAAGCCAAAGAAAGTAGTTAATGAGGTGATGAGTATCGGTCTGAATCGCTGTTTACAAGCACCGGTTACTGCTTCATTGATGCTTTGTTGGGCATTTAAGCGCTTATTCACTGCGTCAGTCAATATTAAGCTGTCATTCACTACTACGCCAGTTAATGCAATGACGCCAAAAAACGACATCATGGAAAAAGCAGTATCCATCCACCAATGGCCAAACACAGCGCCAATAAAGCTAAAAGGAATGACGGTCATAATGATGAGCGGTTGATAGTAAGATTTTAGCGGTATTGCGAGCAATGCATAGACAGCTACAATTGCCATAACAAAACCCTGCGCTAAACCTCTGACGAGTTTTGCTGCTTCTTTAGAATCACCATCGGTTTCGAAGCGAATGCTTGGGTAGGTTTCTACTATTTTCGGCAAATCACTTTTCATAATTTGAGCGCTGACAGCGTCTGGGTTGTAATAACGTTTATCGATTTTGGCAGAAATATTTACCGCGTGCTTGCCATTAATTTTATTGATTGAGGCGTAGCTTTTTTTTGATTCGAGCTCTGCAACTGCATAGAAGGGGACCTCATCCCCAGAAGATGTACGTATATACATATTATCCAAATCTGCTAAGGACTTTCTCTCTTGGCTAGGGTAACGAACCATTACTTTCACTTCATCGCCATTTCGTTGAATTCTTTGGGCTTCTACACCGTAAAAGGCATCTCGAACTTGGCTGCCAAGATCACTTAAGCTGAGCCCCAGTGCTTCTGCCATAGGTTTTATGGAAAGGCTTATTTCATCTAAAGGATTGCTGAGTGTCGATTCGATATCATAGACACCTTCATATTCACCTATTTTTGATTGAAGTATCCTGGTTGCTGATAGAAGCTCTGACTCATTTTCACTTATTAAGTTAAATGAAATAGGGTCAGGGCTACCATCCTCGGATGAAAAAACAACACTTTTAGTTCCTGTTATTGGTCCGGTATTTTCACGCCAAAGTTGAACGGCTTCATAGCTGTCAATATCTCTGTCTTCATGTTTGGTTAATTCAACGCTAAATTCAGCAAAGTCACCAGCACGTCCCCAAGCAAAACTATGTTTTATAAAGCCTGATTCAATGTCGCTATCTTTAATATATATTTCGTTGCTTTTATATAGGGATTCTACTAATTGATGAACTGCCTCATCAGTTTGCTTATCAGGCGTCCCTTCAATCATTTCAACACGTACATTGAGGAAATCAGAGGGGGAAACGGGCACGACTACTAACAAAACAATGCCGCTGCCTACAATTCCTGCGGTTATTATCAATCCCGCTGTAAAGCTAGCTAAGGTTGTGTAGCGTTTAGCTATACAGTGGTATAAAAAAGGCGAATAGATGTTTTCAATAAAGTGTTTGAGTATTTGATTGGCTTTATTCGATATCTTGTCAGTTTGTTGGCTGATGCCACGAATAGCAGGTAAATGTGTTATTCGAGAGTGGCCTATGTGAGCGGGAAGAATCAACTTAGATTCTATTAAAGAGAATAATAGGCAGAATACTACAACCCAACCCATCGCTGCAGGCATTGGTGCATAAATACTATCTAAAGTTAATGTTGGGATAAATGACGCAACAGTCGTTAATACGCCAAAAGTAGCAGGTATTGCTACCCTTCTAACCCCACGTATGATGGCATCGAGGTTATTGCCACTTATTCTGGTGGATGAATCAATACTTTCTCCAATAATGATAGCATCATCGACCATGATGCCAAGGACTGTAATGAAGCCAAACAAGCTAACCATATTCAAAGTGACATTGACACCATTGAGTTGTAAAAGTGCGATTGTTCCTAAAAAGCAAACTGGGAGGCCAGCCATCACCCAAAAAGCTAAATTAAAATTTAAAAAAATCAATAGAATTATAAAAACAAGGGTTGCACCTAAAGCCAGATTTTTTGTCATTAAAGAAATCCTACCTTCAATATAATGACTTAAATCTTGCCAAGCAGTAAGCTGAACATTATTGGGCAATTTATTTTTTTTGTCAGAGACATAATCTTTGATGATTGAGGTTGTTTTGATAACATCTTGATCGCCAACAGAATAAACCATAAGGGCGGCTCCATACTCTCGATCGAATACGGTTAATCCAGCCCCTTGAACAAATCCATCTCTAACTGTAGCAACATCTTTTAATTTAAGCTTACTGCCATCATCATTATTACGTAACACGACAGCTTCAAAACTTCTCTTATCACTTGCTTCACCCTCAGTTCTTAAAAGGATATCTCCAGTTTCAGAACGGATTGATCCGCCAGCAAGATCTATAGAGGAGCGTTGAATTGCTAGAGCTACATCTCTTAAGGTAAGCTTGTATTTTTTAAGCGATAGTTCACTCACCTCAATTGATATTTCATAATCGCGCAGACCAAAAATGTCAACTGAAGATATATCGGGTAATGCAAGAATCTCACGTCGTATCTCCCTGAGTAATTTATTTAATTCGGCCTCGTCTGTATTACCATGAAGGCTAAGCTGAATCGCTGGTAGTTTTAACTCTAGAAGTTCAACATTAGC
>CALCNB010000030.1 GCA_937897785.1 uncultured Cellvibrionales bacterium
GACTGATCGCTTTTTTAGCGGCTGAAGACTCTTTTAAGTCATTGTTTTCATTTGATAAGTTGCTTTTTTTTGGATTGTCTCTCTCTAATCCTAAGGCGTTTTTTTCAAGCTCTAAAAGCTTTTCGCGTGCAAAGTTTAAGGCTGGCTTAGGAATACCGGCTAGTTTAGCCACTTGGATTCCGTAGCTTTGGTTAGCTGGCCCAGGCTTAACGGTATGCATGAACACAATATCATCACCGTATTCTGTGGCATCGAGGTGCACATTCGCAATGCTGGAATGTGTCTCTGTTAGCCCTGTGAGTTCGAAATAGTGGGTTGCAAAGAGCGTAAAGGCCTGAATTTTCTCGGCAAGATGGTGGGCGCAGGCCCAGGCCAATGACAGTCCGTCAAAGGTGCTGGTGCCACGGCCAATTTCATCCATTAATACTAAACTGCGATCGGTGGCGTGATGGAGTATATGCGCGGTCTCGGCCATTTCAACCATAAAGGTAGAGCGCCCACCGGCAAGATCATCTGAAGAGCCAATGCGGGTAAACACTTGATCGACTAAGCCAAGCGTGGCTGATTCAGCGGGCACGTAACTGCCCATATGTGCCAAGATTGTAATCAATGCGACCTGTCGCATATAGGTTGATTTACCGCCCATGTTAGGCCCAGTGATAATTAACATGCGACGTTGTTGGTCAACCTGTAAATCATTAGGAATAAAAGGATCATTCGACACTTGCTCAACGACGGGGTGGCGGCCTTGTTTGATCACAATACCGGCACGATCTTCAAGCTGAGGGCAGCGCCAGTTTAGACTATCAGCACGTTCCGCTAAGGTGGTTAGACAGTCCATTTCAGCGATAGCTGCGGCAGACTGCTGCAGTGGAATTAATGACTCATTTAATTGCTCGAGCAATTGTTCATAGAGGTATTTTTCTCGCGCTAAAGCTTTGCTTTGTGCGCTGAGAGCTTTGTCTTCAAAAATTTTAAGTTCGGGGGTGATAAAGCGCTCGGCATTTTTAAGTGTTTGACGACGGGTATATTCAACCGGTGCATTTGCCGATTGTGCACGACTAATTTCAATGTAGTAGCC
>CALCNB010000031.1 GCA_937897785.1 uncultured Cellvibrionales bacterium
GCTGCCAAGCCGAGTTACTCGGTTGTTCTGCGCCCGCCGGTCTTGTCTGCTGTGTACTCACTTATCGATTCCCCCTAAGCACATATATTTTAGTTCTAGGTAATCATCCAGACCGTATTTTGAGCCTTCACGACCTTGTCCTGATTCTTTTACACCACCGAAGGGCGCCATTTCATTTGAAACAATTCCCTCGTTAATTCCAACAATGCCATATTCAAGTGCTTCTCCTACTCGCCAGATTCGACCTATATCGCGTGAATAAAAATAGCAAGCTAGGCCAAACTCAGTGTTGTTAGCAATATCTATTGCTTGTTGCTCATTGTCGAATTTAAATACTGGGGCAATGGGGCCAAAAATTTCTTCTTTAAAGACTCGCATATCATCAGTGACATCAGCAAGTATAGTGGGTTCTATGAAGCAAGGTCCGAGTGCTGAACGATTACCGCCGAGTAAAACGGCCGCCCCTTTACTTGTGGCATCATTTACAAAGTCAAACACATCGTTGGCAGCATTTTCATTGATCAGTGGACCAATAACTACATCTTCATCAGTGCCGTTTCCGACTTTAAATTGAGATACTTTGGCAGTGAATTTTTCAATGAAGGCACTATAGATAGTTGATTGGACTAGTAGACGATTAGAGCAAACACAGGTTTGTCCAGCGTTTCTAAATTTACTGGCTATAGCCCCATCGACGGCAGCGTCTAAATCAGCATCATCGAAAACAATAAACGGTGCATTGCCGCCAAGTTCCATTGAGGTTCGCTTAACCGTTTGCGCACATTCTGCCATAAGCTGTTTGCCGACCGGTGTCGAACCAGTAAAGGTTAATTTTCTAACTGTTGGATTGGCGGTTAATTCAGCGCCGATATCACTGGTTTGACCGGCGACGATATTAATAACACCGGCTGGAATGCCGGCACGGTCGGCCAATTCGGCGAAGGCTAATGCCGATAGTGGGGTGGCATTGGCTGGCTTGCAAACCACAGTACAACCTGCGGCCAATGCCGGCGCTATTTTTCGTGTCAGCATGGCGTTAGGGAAATTCCATGGTGTAATGCATGCCACCACACCTACGGGTTGTTTAATACAAATCAGACGTTTGTCTTTTGATGGTTCAGGAATTGTGTCGCCATAAATTCGCTTGGCTTCCTCTGAGAACCACTCGATATAATTCGCACCATAAGCAATTTCTCCGCGAGCTTCGGCTAACGGTTTTCCTTGTTCTGCCGTCAGGATTTGTGCTAGATCTTCTTGGTTGGCCATCATCAATACAAACCATTGACGAAGTAGCGATGCCCTTTCTTTTGCTGATTTGTTTCGCCATGCCGCTTGTGCCTTTTCCGCCGCTTTAATTGCACGGCGGGTCTCATCAGTGCGGCATTTGGCTACTTCAGCAATCACTTCGCCATTGGCTGGGTTGCAGACAGAAAATGTTTCACCGTTATCAGCACTGACCCATTGGCCATTAATATAGGCTTTATCCCTTAATAGAGAGGCATCATTGATGTTCATGTTAGGGCTCATTTTTATATTTTTAAGCTAAAAGTCTATAATAAATACAAAAATATCTCGCGGCAATCGATTATAATTTGTATTATTGGTGAGATATACTCACAGGAAGATAAGTTTTGCTGAATAAACGTACATTACCTTTGTCAGGTCTAAGGGCCTTTGAATGTGCCGGTCGGCACCTTCATCTGGGTCGAGCAGGTGAGGAGCTCGGTGTCACACATGGTGCGATTAGCCACCAAGTACGTGCGCTTGAGGCGCAACTGGGGGTGAAGTTATTTATTCGCGCTAATAGCCGCCTGCAGTTAACAGATGCTGGACAGCGACTTCTCACGGCGGTCGGAGAGGGTTTTGAAAAAATTCTAGAAGGTGCGCAGCATCTCGATCCGGATAGCTTGGCAGGGAGTTTAATTATTGCCTGTACGCAAACTGCGGGTGCCAGTTGGATGGCTAAGCATATTTGCGATTTTCAAGCGCAGTATCCACAGATTGATATTCATACCGTTGAAGTGAAGCCACAACAGCGAGACATTCCCCGAGAGATCGACGTGGCTATTTGCTATGGTAAGCCTCAAGCCGGTGATAGAAAGGTTGAAGAACTCACCACACCTGATATTTTTCCTGTGTGCAGTCCTCGCTTAGTGCACGGCAAAGGTGTCGTGTTACGGCCTGATCAGCTGACGCGATTTCCTTTAATTCACGATACGCAAAATAGTTGGCGTCGCTGGTTTGATGCCATGCAGATTGCAGAGTCAGATGATGTGAATGCGATATATTTTTTTAATACCACGCTTTCGCTGGCTGCAGCAAGACAGGGTTACGGCATTGCATTATGTAACCATTTTGAGGTTCAAGAGGATTTACGAGAGGGGCGATTAATCAAGTTATTTGATCAAACTATTCCCGAATCTCAAAGTTATTATTTGCTGACAGACCGAAGTGAAAATCAGTCACTCAGGGCGCAGATTTTCGAGACATGGATAAAAGAAATCTTAACCAGCCCACCCACTGCACCAAAATGAATGTTATTTTTATGGGGCATAATTTCAATTTATTGGGCATTAAATAAATCAAATATCTTATCTTCAGGCCAAGGTCCTTCTTGATCTGTTTCTCGATAGGCTTGAATTTTTTCATCCGGCCATGAAAAACTCCCGAGGTGTTTGCCTGAGCAGGTGTAGAGTTTACCGGTAATAAGCTGGGCTTGGTCACTGACAAGGTAAGTATAAATAGGGGCAATATTGCTCGGGGGTAAGGCATCCAATGCTGAGGTTAACCGCTCTTTACTGAGTAAGCCTCTCGCATGCAGTGATAGCATATTTTTTTTAAACGCATCGCCACTGGAGAGCCGCGTTTTAGCGCCCGGTAGTACCACATTACAGCGCACATTGCTGGCTTGTAAATCTTTTGCGATGGCAGCGCTAAAGCTATTAATGGCCCCCTTTGCGGCGGCATAAGCAGTGCCACCATAGTTGCCTAAAAAGGCATGGCTGCCAGTGTTAATAATCACGCCGCTCCCTTGAGCGGCCATTAAGGGTGCCGCGTGGCGACAGGTATTAAACGTGCCGTGTAAGTGAATATCAATGACCTGCTGCCAATCTTGTGGCGAGATGTTCAGTAAATTACTTTGCTCAGGTTCGGCGATGCCAGCAAGATTAATCAGTCCATCAATGCCACCAAAGCGATCACAGCATAGCTGTATTAGTTTGCCGGCATAGTCAAAGTCAGATATATCGCCATAACTGTAATCAGCCACACCATCCATCGCAATAATATGCTGGGTTAGTTGTTCCAGTAAATTGGCGTCAGCTTGATTAGCGCCCCGACTATTGACTACTACAGAGGCGCCCTGTTGGGCTAGCTCAAGCGCTACGGCCTTGCCAATACCCATACTGGCGCCAGTAATAACAATCCGCTTATTGCGCAACTTTTGATTTAACGTCATATTAGTTAACCTTCTTTTTTAGACTTGAGTAACGTTTAATGCTAGCGGGGATCTTAATGCGGAACCTCTAGGCTGACTATCTTCAATATTTGTTAGTTCTAAATTTGGTAATCTTTCCAGTAAAAGTTGAATGGCTACAATCATATTTCTTTTAGCCAAGTGTTTTCCAGGACAGGTTTTAGGGCCTCGGCCAAAAGCTAGAGTATCTTTAGAGTCCCTTTCAATATTGAATTCATCTGGATTGTTAAATACGGAAGGATCTCGGTTAGCAGCAGCAATACCAAATAAAATTAGAGAGTTTGGCGGTACATTAAAATCGAAAAAATTAAATGATTTGTCTGCGCTAATTCTTGGTAATAGAGCGACAGATGATTCCCATCGTGATAATTCATCCACAGCATTTGTAATTAAATGAGGTTCAGCCCTCAGTCGTTGCCAAAGGGATGGATGAGTTAATAGGGCATAAAGTAGATTGCCTAAACTGCCATGCGTCGTTTCGCCTCCGGTTGGAAAGAGTAAGCCTATGTGGCTTAATATTTCATCGTCATTCAATTTAATTCCATCAATTTCAACGGCAGTTAGCTCTGAGATGATGTCTTCTTTAGGCGATTTTCTTCGCGCAGCAATAATGGGTCTAAGCACATTATAGAATGCGGATTGCTTTTTTTCTGAGTGTTCATTTTCTTCTGGTAACAGCAGCGCCATCGCCCAGTCGTGGAATTCTTCTTCTTTATCTTTTGGTATGCCGAGCAATTGCGTAATAACTAAATAAGGAAAGCGAGCGGTAAAATCTTTCACTAGGTCGATTTCTTTTTTCTCTACCAACGCATCAATCAAATTATTTGCGGTATGAAAAAATATTTCATCATCGTATACGGCAATATTTCTTGATTTAAAAGCAGGCGTCGATAATTTTCGATACGTTCTATGGGGTTCAGGGTCGGGCATAGATATAAAGCTTTTACCGATCGATTGCTCTATCGACATTTGGTAGCTTAGGTGGCCTGGAAATAAATGGTTGTCTTCAAAAGCAGCTTTCAATGCTCTATGGGAGGTAATAACAGTTGCTGGGTGACCATTGAATGTGACTTCTGACAAGTCGCCATTACTTCTTAGCGCCTTCAATATAGAATGGAAGGATTCGCCTGGATACGAGTGCGAGTGAAAATCGTACATAGAGCTTCTCCTAAATTTTAATCAACTGCGTCATACAATTTAACTGCAAGGAAATCTCTTGCACCTATTGTTCTTATTTGCCTGCCGCTCTTATAGATCAAAAGCTAGCGCGTAAAATATTTCTAGAGTAAAATTAGACAACGGTGATCCATCTGATATAGGTTATAGGGGTATGTTATTCGCTATCAACAAAAAAGAAACTGTAAACCAGTACGACATAATCAGGCAAAAAATAATATGAAATTAGATACAGGACTAAAGACTGTAAAGAAAGTTTATCACATTAGTGATATACAAATAAGAAATTTAAAAAGGCATAAAGAATATGAAATGGTTTTTGAAAATCTTTATGAATTTATTAAGCAAGATACAAAAGATGCAATAGCTTATATAGGCGGTGATATAGCACACAGTAAAACAGATATGTCACCAGAGCTTGTAGATCAGCTTTCTAGACTGTTTAAAAATTTATCTGACCTTGTACCTACATTTATTATAGCAGGAAA